>JBBQBL010000022.1:0-19535 GCA_038317805.1 Micropepsales bacterium | reverse complement strand
CGGCCTGCAGCGCCAGACCGCCTATGTCGCCACCGAACGCGCCAACCTCACCACCCTGGCCTCCGCGATCAAGAGCGGCGACTTTTACGGCGGTGGCGTGACCGGCGGCATGGGTTCCAGCTCGTCCGTGACCGGCGGCGGCACCCCACTGGTGGTGGTCAAGTTCGACCATCCCGACGTGGATTATCAGCAAATTCTGTATGCCGCGCTGAACCAGGCGCTGCAGAATCGCCCCGGCGCCAACTTCCAGGTGGTGGCGGTTTCGCCCACCCGCGGCACCGCCGCTTCGGTGCAGATCGCCCAGTCCACCGCCCGCCGCCATGCCCAGGATGTCATGCGTTCCATGACCGACATGGGCGTGCCCGCCACCCGCCTGAACGTGGCCTCGACCACCGATCCGGGCGCAACCGTGAGCGAAGTCCGCGTCTTCGTGCGCTGAATTTAGGCAAATCTCTAATGAGCAAAGCCCCGCTGTCGCAGCGGGGCTTTTTCATTTGGCCCTTTTTAATTGTGAGGGGCCGATCAAGGCGCATACCATCCGCGCGATTGTCTGCTGAGGTTTGCGATGAAGCTTTTTAAGTCCGGTCTGAAGACGCTTCTCGCCGCCACGCTGATCCTTGGCACCCTGCCCGCGCAGGCCCAGGTGACGGAAACCGTCGCCAAGCGTCACATGATCGCCGCCGCCAATCCCCACGCGGCCGAGGCCGGTCTTGCCATGATGCGCGCCGGCGGCAGCGCGGTGGACGCGGCCATCGCCACGCAGATGGTGCTGGGCCTGGTCGAGCCGGAATCATCGGGCATCGGTGGCGGCGCCTTCATGCTGGTCTATGATCCCAGGACCAGGCGCACCACCAGCTTTGACGGCCGCGAAATGGCGCCGGCATCGGCCACGCCCACCATGTTCCTGGATGCCAGTGGCCAGCCGCGCACCAAGGGTGACGCCATTCCCGGCGGATTGTCGGTCGGCGTTCCCGGCGTGGTGAAGATGCTGGCGCTGGCGCACAAGAAATACGGCAAGCTGCCCTGGGCCAAGCTGCTCGAGCCCGCCATCAAGCTGGCGGATGACGGCTTTCCCGTCGGACCCAAGCTGGCGCGCACCATCAAGAACTTCACGCGCGGCGCCAACATGCCGGACCTGAAGGCGCACTTCTATCACGCCGACGGCACGCCCCTGGCCGAAGGCGAGATCTACAAGAACGCCGAATATGCCGCGACCCTGCGCAAGATCGCCGCCGAAGGGCCGGACGGATTCTACAAGGGTGAAATCGCCCAGGCGATCGTGGACAAGGTGCAGCATGCGCCGCGCCAGAAGGGCGGCATGACACTGGCCGATCTTGCGAACTATCAGGCCAAGGAACGCGCACCGGTGTGCGGCAAGTATCGTGAATATCGCGTCTGTTCGATGGGCCCGCCTTCGTCCGGCGGCATCGCGGTGCTGCAGATCCTGGGCATGCTGCAAAAATACACGCCGGAGCAACTGACCCCCAACACCGTCAGCGGCGCGCATTTGTTCGCGCAAGCCAGCCGCCTGGCTTACGCCGACCGCGCCATGTATCTGGGCGATCCCGGCTTCGTCGATGTGCCGATCCGCGGCCTGATCGACCAGGGTTATGTGCAGAGCCGCGCCGCACTGATCGATCCGGCCAAGGACATGGGCACTGCCGCCGCCGGCAATCCGCCGCAGAAACACGCCGCGCTGGCGCCGCAGGTCTCGCCGGTCCTGCACGGCACCAGCCACATGACCATCGTGGATGATTCCGGCGAAGTCATCGCCATGACCACTTCGGTGGAGTCGGTGTTCGGCGCCGAGATCATGACCAGGGGCTTCATGCTCAACAACACGCTCACCGACTTCTCCTTCCAGCCGGTGCGCGACGGCAAGCCGGTGGCCAATGCCCCGGCGCCCGGCAAGCTGCCGCTGTCGGCCATGTCGCCCACCATCGTGTTCGACAAAAAAGGGAACTTCCTGGTTTCGGTGGGATCGCCGGGCGGCCCCGCCATCATCGATTATGTCGCCCAGATCCTGATCGGCATCCTGGACGCCAAGATGAGTCCCAAGGACGCCATTTCCATGCCCCATGAGATCAACATGAACGGGAACACCCTGCTGGAGCGCTCGCCCACCTCGGACCAGCTGGCGGCCCAGCTGACCGCCATGGGTCACACCGTCCAAGTGCCCCGGGTGGAGGGCAGCGGCCTGCACGGCATCCAGAAGGTCAAAGAGGGCTATATCGGGGCCGCCGACCCCCGCCGGGACGGCATTGCGCTGGGGGACTAGGCCCTCAAATTGAAATAATATTTCAATCCCGCCGGGTCGTTGACAGGGCGGGGGCCGCCCCCTAAAAACCCCGCTCTTTCCGGCCCCCAGTGGGCCTTTTCGGAGCCTGACGTCATGAAGCGCACCTATCAGCCGAGCAAACTGGTTCGCAAGCGCCGCCATGGCTTCCGTTCGCGCATGGCGACCGCCGGCGGCCGCAAGGTCCTGAACCGCCGCCGCTCCAGCGGCCGCAAGAAGCTGTCGGCCTGATAGCCGAACCGGGCGCCCCAGGGACGCCTTCTCGATTGGATCATCTGAAGAAACGTGCCGACTTTCTGCGAGCGGCGCGGGGAATCCGCCGCGTCGAAGGCGCCGTCACTTTGGAAACCTGCCCCACGCCGGAACCTGACGCCCTGCCCGGGCGTCTGCGCATTGGCTTCACCGCCAGCAAGAAGATCGGCAATGCCGTGGCCCGCAACCGCGCCAAGCGCCGGCTGCGTGCTGCTGCGTCGCAAGTCCTGCCCCTTTTGGGACGGGTGGGCCATGACTATGTTCTGGTCGCGCGCGGCACCTGCGTGGCGCGTCCGTTCCCGGCCCTGTTGTCCGACATCAACACGGCCCTGAAGGCGGCGCACAAGAAGCTGGACGCGAATACCGGAGAGGGTCATGCGTAAATTCGCCATCGCGCTGTTGTCCGCGCCGATCCGCGTCTATCGCGCGGTGATCTCGCCCATGCTGCCGAATGCGTGCCGCTTCACCCCCAGCTGCTCGGTCTATGCGCTGGAAGCCTTGCATAGTCACGGACCCGTCAAGGGCGTGTGGCTTACCATCCGGCGCCTTTCGCGCTGCCATCCCATCACCTGGCTCGGCGGATCGTCGGGCTTTGATCCTGTTCCCAAGCGCCAAATTCAGCGGACCCCATGAACAACAACAAGAACGTCTTTGTGGCCATCTTCCTGGCGGCGGCGGTGCTGTTCGTCTGGCAGTATTTTGTCGCCACCCCGTCGATGAAGGCGGAGCAGGCGCGCCAGGCCGCGCTGACGCACCAGGAAAAGACCAAGCCCGCCTCCGCGCCGGTGCTGCCGGGCATCGCCACCGGCACCAGCCATCTCAGCCGCGAAGCGGCGTTGAAGGTCGGCGGCAAGCGGGTGGTGATCGACACCCCGATGGTGGACGGCTCGCTGCTGCTGAAAGGCGCGCGCCTGGATGACCTTCGCCTGAAGAACTACCACGACACGGTGAACCCCAAGTCGCCGGAGATCGTGCTGCTGGCGCCCAAGAGCACCAACTATCCCTATTCGGCGACCTTCGGCTGGGTCGGCGCGGCCAATATGCCCGGCGACAACAGCCAGTGGACGCAAGTCGGCGACGGCACTCTGTCGCCCGGCCATCCAGTGACCCTGACCTGGGATAATGGCCATGGCCTGGTCTTCACCCGCGTCATCGCCATCGACAACCAGTACATGTTCACCGTCGCCGACAGTGTCGCCAACAAGAGCGGCGCCCCGGCCAAGCTCTATCCCTATGGAGTGGTGGAACGCCAGGGCATCCAGGCGGATGAAGCCAGCATGTACCTGCATGTCGGCTTTGTCGGCGTCGCAAACGGCAGCGAAGTGGACGCCAAGTACAGCGACTTCAAGGAAGCCGGCACCCCGGCCAAGACCTTCTCCTCCACCGGCGGCTGGGTGGGCATCACCGACAAATACTGGATGGCGGCGGTGGTGCCGCCCCAGGGCGAAAATTTCAACGGCGGGTATCTGGGCACCAAGACTGCTGCCGGCGTGGACGCCTATCAGGCCAATTACCGCCTGGGCGCGCGCAACATCGCGCCCGGCGCATCGGCCAGTGTCACCCACCGCCTGTTCGCCGGCGCCAAGGTGGTGAGCATCCTGCGCGGCTATGAGAACAGCCAGAAGATCGTGCATTTCGACAATGCGGTAGACTGGGGCTGGTTCTGGTTCCTCACCCGGCCTTTCTTCTGGGTGCTGGACGAGTTCAACAAGCTGTTCGGCAATTTCGGCCTGGCCATTCTGGGCCTGACCGTGATCGTCAAGCTGGTGATGTTCCCGCTGGCCAATGCGGGTTTCCGCTCCATGAGCCGGATGAAGAAGCTTCAGCCGCAGATGGAAGAGATCAAGAAGAAGCACAAGGACGACGAGCCACAGAAGCTGCAGATGGCCATGATGGAGCTGTACAAGCGCGAGAAGGTGAATCCGGTCTCGGGCTGCGTGCCGATCCTGCTGACCATTCCGGTGTTCATCGCGCTCTACAAGGTGCTGTTCGTCACCATCGAAATGCGGCACGCGCCTTTCTATGGCTGGATCCACGACCTGTCGGCGCCAGATCCGTCATCCTTGCTGAACCTGTTTGGATTGATCCCCTACAATCCTCACGCCTTTATCGCATCGATTTCCCATACGCCCTTCGCCATCGTGGGGACGATCATGGGCTTTTTGTCCGTCGGCATCTGGCCGATCCTGATGGGCATCACCCAATGGGTGCAGACCAAGCTCAACCCGCCGCCGGCCGATCCGATCCAGGCCAAGATGTTCGCCTTCATGCCGGTGATCTTCACCTTCATGTTCGCGACCTTCCCGGCGGGGCTGGTGATCTATTACGCCTGGAACAACCTGCTGACGGTGATCCAGCAATATATCATCATGAAGCGCGAAGGCGCCGATGTGCACCTGTTCGGCGACGGCAAGCCCAAGCCTGACAAGAAGCACGTCAAGAAGCTGAAAGCCGCCAATGACTGACAAGGACAGCAGCGCTGCTGAAGAAGCCGCGCGCAAGCTGTTCGCGGGTCCGTGCGATTTCATCTGGGGCGCCACCAGCGCCGACGCGCTGCCGCCGGAAAATCTGGTCGAGGTCGCCTTTGTCGGCCGCTCCAATGCCGGCAAATCCAGCCTGGTGAACGCCCTGACGGGGCGCAAATCCCTGGCGCGGGTGTCCCAGACCCCCGGCGCCACCCGCCAGATCAACTTCTTCAACCTGGGCGAGAAGCTGATGCTGGTGGATCTGCCCGGTTATGGCTTCGCCAAGCGCTCCAAGACCGAAGCCCAGGCCTGGCAGGAGATGATTTTTGCCTACTTGCGCGGCCGGGCGCGGCTGCGGCGTGTGGCGCTGCTGATCGATGCGCGGCGCGGGCCGATGGATACCGACATCCAGGTGATGGACCTGCTCGACCGGGCCGCGGTGTCCTACGGCCTGGTGCTGACCAAGATCGACGAACTCAAGGCCGCCGACCGTCCCAGGGCGCTTTCCGGCGCTGCCGCCGAGGCCGCCAAGCACACCGCCGCGCTGGCGCAGGTTCAGGTGACCAGCGCCCTGACCGGAGAAGGCATACCGGACTTGCGCACCCACCTTGCGGCCCTGTCCCAGTAAAGACGCAATAAAAGGTTGGGAAGCAGGCCCTGCCGCGCTATAACGCGCCGCTTTTTGCCCCGGCGTGCGCAGGCGCGCCATTTTTGAACAGGCGCCGCCATGGCCGGATCCTCCGACGAACCCGAAGACCGCGACCTGCGGACCCTGGCGCGTTGGCGTTCGACCGGCCGGGTGCTGGTCGAGGCACTGCCCTACATTCTCAAATACGACCAGAAGACCATCGTGGTGAAGTATGGCGGCAACGCCATGAGCGACACCGGCGCGCGCGATTTCTCGCAGGACATCGTCCTGATGAAGCAGACCGGCATCGATCCGGTGGTGGTGCATGGCGGCGGTCCCCAGATCGGGGCGATGCTCAAGAAGCTGAACATCAACTCGACCTTCATCGACGGGCTGCGCGTCACCGACGAAGCCGCCGTCGAAGTGGTGGAAATGGTGCTGGCTGGCTCGATCAACAAACAGATCGTCACCGGCATCAATGCCGCGGGCGGCCGCGCCGTGGGCCTGTCTGGCAAGGATGGCAATCTGGTGATCGCCCGCAAGCTGGCGATGACCCGCATCAATCCCCAAAGCGGGCAGAAGGAAGCGGTGGACCTGGGCTTTGTCGGCGAGCCGGAAAAGGTCAATCCCGAAGTGCTGCACGCCATCATGAAGTCCGAAACCATTCCGGTGATCGCGCCCATCGGCGTGGGCACCAAGGGCGAGACCTTCAATATCAATGCCGACACCGTGGCAGGCGCCATCTCCTGCGCCCTGAACGCCGAGCGGCTGGTGCTGCTGACCGATGTCGAAGGCGTTCTGGACCAGGATAAAAAGCTGATCCCGCGCCTGACGGTGCGCGAAGCGCGCGCGTTGATCGCCGACGGCACCATTTCGGGTGGCATGATCCCCAAGATCCAGACCGCCATCGATGCGGTGGAAGGCGGCGTGCATGCCGCCGTCATCCTGGACGGGCGCATTCCCCATGTGCTGCTGCTGGAGCTCTTCACCGAGCATGGCGCGGGCACCCTGATCACCGCCGAATGAAGCTACGGCTGCTGTTGGCCGCTTTAGTTTGCATCCTTGCCGCCACGCCGGCAGAGGCTGCGCTGACCTTGTGCAATCGCACCAGCTACATCCTGTATGCCGCGACCTCGGCGATCCAGAGCCCGCGCAGCCAGACCCAGGGCTGGACCCGCATCACGCCGGGCGAGTGCCAGCTGGCGCGCAAGGAGCCGCTGACCGCGGAGACCTATCTAGTGCATGCCCGCACCAGCCTCGCGCATTCGGGCCCCGCGCGCGCCTGGGGCGGCGCCTATCCGGTCTGCGTCAAGGACGCGAACTTCTCCACTGCCCAGGGCGTCACCCAACCCTATTGCACAGCCGAAGATACATTCGCCTTGCCCTTCGCGCCCTTGGACAATCGCGGCAAGAGCGTCTGGACCATGAATTTCGATGAACAGCCTGCCATGAACGCCACGCAAGCACAGCTGGCTGGGGTCAAGCGCCTGCTGAAAGACAATGGCTATAAAATCGATCGTATCGACAGCAAACCGGACAAGACGACCGGGGCTGCGCTCCAGGATTTCCGCAAGCGCATGAAATTCGCCGTCACGGCCGGCAATACCGAACTGTTCGACACCCTGGAACGCGAGGCGCGCAAGAAAATCGCCCCTGCCGGCTATACGGCCTGCAACGAGACGCGCGATGTGCTGCTGCTGGCGTTGGGCCAGATCGAAAGCGGCAAGCCGGTGTCACGCGGCTGGTGGACGGTGCAGCCGGGCGCTTGCGCCAAGGCGGTGACCACGTCCCTGAACACCGACGCGGTTTACCTGCTGGCGCTGCGCAAGAGCGGCGGCACACTGGTGAGCGGGGGCATGCATTTCTGCACCACGGCTGCGGCGTTCGAGATCAGGGGCGCCGACAATTGCAGCGGGCGCGGTCTGACGGACTCAGGTTTCGCCGCCACGCCGACCAAGGGCGTCAGCGGTTATGTCGCGCATATCGGCCCGGCAGGGCTTAAAAGATAACCCCTCCGGCCTTCGCATCTTCGCTCGCGCGGAAGCGCTCGCGATGCTACGGCCACCTCCCCTTTTGAAGCGCGCTGCGCGCGCAAAGGTGAGGCTACGCGTTGATGTTGAAATAGTTGAGATGCCAGCGCATCTCTTCCTTGGTGAGCGGAAAGCCCACCCCGCCCCGCGCCGGCAGAATATCGCGCGTCGGCAATTTCATGATGAAGGTCTGGATCTTGA
This sequence comes from Micropepsales bacterium, assembly GCA_038317805.1. Taxonomy (GTDB): domain Bacteria; phylum Pseudomonadota; class Alphaproteobacteria; order Micropepsales; family Micropepsaceae; genus Rhizomicrobium. The sequence goes on along the minus strand of JBBQBL010000022.1, from coordinate 11,663 downwards.
ACGCCACCCGCATGGACATGTGGCTGTGCCAGACCAGCGACACGATCGGCTTGGCGCTGCTGGCGGACAGGATCCGTTTCACCGTCTGCTCATCGATATGGGCGAGCTGGGCGAGCGCAGCCGCCACCACCTCACGCTGACCTGCCTGCGCCGCCTGCTCCACGAATACACTGTCCAGGCGGCTTTCCTGTTTTGCCGCCGCCACGGTTTCGGCTGGCGAAACCGCCCCGACTTCCCGCAGGGGTTCTGCCAGGCGCGCCCGCAATTCGCGGTTCAGGTGAATGCGCGTGGCATCAGACAGATCGTTACGCGCCGCCAGCCGCTCCAGGATGGAAGCACCCACCAGGCTGCCGATGCGGCGGATGGCGCGCGCCGACAGATCGGCACGCAGCGCCAGCGGCATGTGCCAGGCACTGATTTCCTCCGCCTGGTCCAGGATGCGGTCCATCGTGTCCTTGCGGATTTTCGCATCGGGATTGACCAAAAGAGCTGCGACCGCCGAAACATCCAGCGATTGCACCAGCCGGTCGCTCACCGGTTCGCTCACCGGCTTGCGGCGGGCGATGGCGGTCAGCACCTGTTGCACCTGGCCGCAGGCGATGATCTCGATCAGGTCGGCGTCCGACAGCAGCGGGGAATATTGCAGGATGGGCGCCGCCACCACGCTGTTCAGATCCGTGGCCAACCGCAGCACCACATCCTTGGGGACGCAAGTCAGGCTCTTGATCTCTTCGGCCAGGATGGCGCGGACCCGCGCCGCCGCATCGCGCGCCAGGCATTCCAGCGTCTCGATGGTCAGCGCAAAGACGTGGCCGCTTTCGCGTTCTGACAGTCCCGGCATCAGGCGCGCGATCTTGGCCGCCAGTTCGGCGCGTACATCTTCATTCTCGTCATCGGCCAGGATGCGGTTGGTGACGGCGGGTGATGCCGGATTGGCGGCTACGGCGGCGCGCGTGGCCGGCGCCGCATGGGTGGCCAGATAATGCAGCACATCGGGACCGGCATCGGTGCGGGACGCAAGCTCGGTGGCGCCGCCAGGCGTGGCGGTGCGAATATCCAGAATATCCAGCGCGTCGCGCGGGTTCAGGCCGGGTTTGCCGGAGCGTTCAATGGGTGCGCGCTGGTCCATAGGTTCCCTGTTTTCCCGCCCCCGGGGCCAGCCGCCATTCTGCACTCAGCGCTTTAACAGGCCTTAAACAGGCATGGTGGACATACGTTAACGGTGCTTGCGGAAGGCCGCTGCCCGCGCCATGTTCCGGCCCATGGGAAGCGCCGTACAAGCGGAAAAAGACAGGCAGACGCCCGGTCCCGGGCCCGATTTCCGTCATGTGACGGAATGGATTTTTGACCTGGACAACACCCTGTACCGCGCCGACAACGGCATCTTCGCCCAGATCGAGGCGCGCATGACCGACTATGTCATGGCCTTCCTGAAACTGCCGCGCGAGGACGCCTATGCGCGGCAGAAGGATCTGTATCGCCGCCACGGCACCACCCTGAACGGCCTGATGCGCGAGCATGGCGCGACGCCGGACGAATATCTGCACTATGTCCATGACATCGACCTGTCGGACCTGGGGCCCGATGCACCGCTGACGGCGGCCCTGGAAAAATTGCCGGGCCGGCGTTTTGTCTTCACCAATGGCTGCCGCGATCATGCCGCGCGCATCCTGGACCGGCTGGGCATGACGCACCTGTTCGCCGATGTCTGGGACATTCGCACCATGGGCTTTGCGCCCAAACCCGAAGCCCCTGCTTATGAAAGCGTGGTGGCGGCCGGTGGCGTGGCGTGCCAGAACGCCGCCATGTTCGACGATATCGCCCGCAACCTGGTCCCGGCGCGCAAGCTGGGCATGACCACGGTATGGCTAAAAAGTGATTCACCCTGGGGCAAGCATGGCCCCTTGATGGACGTCGCCACCGGCGACATAGATCACGAGACCGACAATCTGACCCAGTTTCTGCAAAGCATCAGGATTTGACCATGAGTGACTTGAGCGCCGCCATTACCGCCGCCTGGGACAAGCGCGAAAGCTTGAATGTGTCATCCAGGGGCGCCGAACGCGATGCCGTGGAAGCGGCGCTGGACGGACTGGACAGCGGCGAACTGCGGGTGGCCGAGAAGATTGGCGGCGAATGGAAAGTGCGTGAATGGCTGAAGAAGGCCGTGCTGCTGTCCTTCCGCCTGAACGACATGAAGCTGATTTCCGGCGCGCCCGGTGAAGCGGTGTGGTGGGACAAGGTGGATTCCAAGTTTTTGGGCTGGGATGAAGCGCGGTTTCGCGCCGCCGGTTTCCGCGCCGTGCCCGGCGCCATCGTGCGCCGCAGCGCCTTCATCGCCAAGGGCGCGGTATTGCTGCCGTCTTTCGTCAATGTCGGCGCCCGCGTCGGCGAAGGCACAATGATCGATACCTGGGCGACGGTCGGTTCTTGCGCCCAGGTCGGCGCAAACTGCCATATCTCGGGCGGCGCCGGTCTTGGCGGCGTGCTGGAGCCGTTGCAGGCGGCGCCCACCATCATCGAGGACAATTGCTTCATCGGCGCCCGCGCCGAAGTGGCCGAAGGCGTGATCGTCGGCGAAGGCAGCGTGCTGTCCATGGGCGTGTATCTGTCCGGCTCCACCAAGATCGTGGACCGCGCCACCGGCGAAATTCATCTGGGCAAGGTGCCGCCTTATTCGGTGGTGGTTTCGGGCTCGATGCCGTCGGGCAACGGCCCGAACCTTTACTGCGCCGTGATCGTCAAGCGGGTGGACGAGAAGACCCGTGCCAAGACCTCGATCAACGAATTGCTGCGCGATTAACATGGCAACCGAAATCGACGCGCTGGCGCTGGCCCAGGCCCTGATCCGGCGTCCTTCCGTGACGCCCAAGGATGCGGGTGCGCTCGACGTACTGGAAGCGGTGCTGAAGGATATCGGCTTTACCACGCACCGCCTGCCGTTCGGCGATATCGACAATCTCTATGCCCGGCTGGGCGATGCCAGCCCGCATTTCTGCTTTGCCGGCCACACCGATGTGGTGCCGGTGGGCGAAGGCTGGAACGCCGATCCCTTCGCCGCTGAGGTGAAGGACGGCATGCTTTATGGCCGCGGCGCCGCCGACATGAAGTCGGCCATCGCTGCCTTTGTCTCAGCCGCTGCCCGCATCGGCGCACCGAAAGGCTCGATCAGCCTTCTGATCACCGGCGACGAGGAAGGCGTGGCGGTCAACGGCACCGTCAAGCTGCTGGAATGGCTCAAGGCGCGCGGCGAAACGATCGACCATTGCGTGGTGGGCGAACCGACCTCGGTGGGCCAGGCCGGCGACACGTTGAAGATCGGCCGCCGCGGTTCGATCAATTTCAAGGTGACCGTCACCGGCGCGCAGGGCCATGTCGGCTATCCGCAAAAAGCCAAGAACCCCATTCCGGTGCTGGCCGAGCTGGTGACCCAGCTGGCCGCGCACAAGCTGGACAAGGGCAACGACCATTTCGATCCTTCGACCCTGGCCTTCACCTCCATGGATGTCGGCAACGACACCACCAACGTTATTCCGGGCGAGGCGCGCGCGGCTTTCAACATCCGCTTCAACGACAAGCATACGCCCGACAGCCTGATTAACTGGGTGCAGGACCGCAGCCAGCGCATCGCCCAGGAATCGGGTTGCGCCATCATGGTGACCTCGCAAACCAGCGGCGTGTCCTTCCTGACCGCACCGGGCAAGTTCACCCAGCTGGTCAGCGACACGGTGTCGTCGGTTACCGGTCAGTCGCCGTTCTTCTCGACCAGCGGCGGCACATCGGACGCGCGCTTCATCAAGGATGTGTGCCCGGTGGTGGAACTGGGCCTGGCGGGGGGCACTATGCACAAAGCCGATGAATGCGTGCCGGTGGCCGAGATCGCCGCGCTGACGAATATCTACGAAGCGCTTTTGAAAGCGTACTTCGCAAAACCGCCGGTTTAAGAGCGCGACGAACTCACGACGCAAAAGACAAGCGCTTTCAGCCGCGCCGGGCTTTGTCGATGGCCGCCACGTCAATCTTCTTCATGGTCATCATGGCCTGGAAGGCGCGCTTGGCTTCATCGCCGCCGGCCGCCATCGCTTCGGTCAAGGTCCGGGGCGTGATCTGCCAGGAGATGCCCCACTTGTCCTTGCACCAGCCGCAATCGCTTTCCTTGCCGCCATTGCCGACAATGGCGTTCCAGTAGCGGTCGATTTCTTCCTGGTCGTCGGTGGCGATCTGGAAGGAGAAAGCCTCGGTATGGGTGAAGATCGGGCCGCCGTTCAGGCCCATGCAGGGAATGCCGGCGACGGTGAAATTGACAACCAGAACATCGCCGGCCTTGCCCATGGGGTAATCGCTGGGGGCGCGGTTCACCGCATCCACGGAGCTGTTGGGGAATGTCTTGGCATAGAAATTGGCCGCCGCCTCGGCGTCCTTGTCGTACCAGATGCAGATGGTGTTCTTGGCAATCGCCATGTCGTGTCCTTTCGCTTTTTTATCCGGGACCTGACGCGCATGCTCGGCGCCAAATCCGTCTAAAAGACGGCTGGCTGGCGCACAATCCGACACCGATACAAACTTTTTCGCGGTTCCGCCGTTCCGGCTGACAGCCCGTCAATCGCCCGGATAACCCACCCGCACCAGATACAGCCCGTCCGGTGGCGAGACGGGACCGCAGGCGCTGCGGTCGCGCGCCTCCAATGCCGCTTTGACATCCCTGGGTTGCCACTTGCCTTCACCCACCAGTTTCAAGGTTCCCGCGAAGGAACGGATCTGGTGATGCAGGAAGGATCGCGCCGAGGCTTCGATGTGAATTTCATCGGCGCGGCGGCTGACATCCAGGCGATCCAAGGTCTTGACCGGCGATTGCGCCTGGCATTCGGCGGCGCGGAAGGTGGTGAAGTCGTGCTGCCCGACAAGATATTGCGCCGCCGCCTGCATCGCTTCGGCATCCAGCCGGTGCGAGACATGCCACACCCGTCCCTCTTCCAGCGCCGGCGGACTGCGGCGGTTGAGAATGCGGAACAAGTAATGCCGCGACGTGGCCGAGAAGCGGGCGTGGAATTCGCTGTCGACGGCTTGCGCCTCCAGCACGACGATGGGCGCGGGCCGCAGATAATAATTCAGCGCGTCGCGCACCTTGCCGGCCTCGAAATCCTTTTCCAGGTCGAAATGAGCCACCTGCCCGAGGGCATGCACCCCGGCATCGGTGCGTCCCGCACCCGTCACCGTGACGCGCTCGGCGGACAGTTTTTCGATGGCATCTTCCAGCGCGCCTTGTATCGAAGCGCCTTCGGCCTGGCGCTGCCAGCCGACAAAGGGCCCGCCGTCATATTCGATGGTGAGCCGGTAGCGCGGCATCAGACGAGCTGGGTGCCGGCCGGCACGGCAAAGCCCTTGAGCAGCGCATCGGCATCCATCGCCTTGCCGCCGGCGCGCTGCACCTTGCGCAGGCGCACCGCACCATCGCCGCAGGCCACGGTCAGCGCGCCATCCAAGGTGATGCCGGGGCGGCCATCGCCGGCGGCGAGTTCGGCATACAGCACCTTCAGCCGCTCGCCATTCACTTCGGTCCAGGCGCCGGGAAAGGGTGACAGGCCGCGGATATGGCAGTCCACTTCGTGTGCGCTTCTGGTCCAGTCGATGCGCGCTTCTTCCTTCAGAATCTTCCTGGCATAGGTCACGCCATCTTCGCTTTGCGGCTGCGGCTTCACGCCGCCGCGTTCCAGCGCGCCCAGCGCCCGCACCATCAGGTCGGCGCCCAGCCGCGACAGTTCGCTGGCGAGATCGCCGCTTGTCTTGCGGCCGATGGAAATGCGCTCGGCCATCAGCACCGGGCCGGTATCCAGCCCTTCTTCCATCTGCATCACCATCACGCCGGTTTCGGCGTCACCGGCCATCACCGCGCGCTGGATGGGTGCGGCGCCGCGCCAACGCGGCAATAGCGAGCCATGCAGGTTGAAGCAGCCCAGCCTGGGCGCATCCAGAATCGGCTTTGGCAAGAGCAGGCCATATGCCACGACAATGGCGGCATCGAGATTGAGAGCCGCGAATTCTTCCTGGTCAGCCGCGCCTTTCAGCGACAGTGGCGTGCGCACCGGCAGCTTGGCGGATTGCGCAAACTTGTGAACCGGTCCCGGCTCCAGTGCCATGCCGCGGCCCTTGGGACGGGGCGGCTGGGAGTAGACGCAAGCGATGTCCTGACCCTGAGCGATCAGTTCGGCAAGCGTGGGCACAGCGAAGTCGGGCGTGCCCATGAATGCGAGCCGCAGCGTCACTGTCTCTCACCCTTCGACAAGCTCAGGGCGAGGATTTTGGGCTCTTCCTCATGCTGAGCCTGTCGAAGCATGAGGTTACGCCGTTTCTTTCAGCTTCTTGGCTTTGGTGAGCTTGCGGACCGCCATGCTCTTTTTCAGGCGCGACAGGTGATCGATGAACAGCACGCCGTTCAGGTGGTCCATCTCATGCTGCAGGCAGGTGGCCAGCAAGCCATCCGCCTCCAACGTCTGCTTCTTGCCGTCGCGGTCCAGATACTCGCACTTGATGCGGGCCGGGCGTTCGACATCGTCCCAGATCTCCGGCACCGACAGACAGCCTTCCTCGAACACCGCCGTCTCGTCCGACGCCCAGGTGATCTTGGGGTTGATATAGGGAACCGGGTTCTTCTTGCCGTCCTTCTGGTCCAAATCGATCACCAGCACCCGCTTGGCGACCCCGATCTGGATAGCGGCCAGCCCGATGCCATCGGCGGCGTACATGCTCTCGGCCATGTCATCGACCAGGGTGCGAATCTCGTCGGTCACGGCATCCACATCGGTGGACACCGCTTGGAGGCGCGGATCAGGGGCGGTTAAGATGGGGCGCACGGTCATGGGCTGGAAATAGGCGCACCGCCGAAGGCGGTCAAGAAGCAAAATGGGGCTTTTGGGTCAAGGATTCATGGAATTAGCGTTGATTATGCTGGCGGTTGCCGTGGTGGCCGGTGCCGCGATACTGGCCTTTGCCCGGCGCCCGGCGCCCGCGCCAGCGCCTGATACGCGGCTGGATGCCGTGCTGTCCGGCCAGGGCGACATTGCCGGCCAGTTCAAGGCCGCCATCCAGGCCCAGGCAGAACTGCAGCGCACCCTGGACGAGCGTATCGCCGCGCTGGACAAGCGGCTGGGCGAGAACCTGACCGACAGCGCCACCAAGACCGCCGCCAGCATCGCCGGCATCGGTGAGCGGCTGGTGGTGATCGACGAAGCGCAGAAGAACATCTCGGCCTTGTCGGGACACGTCGTGTCCCTGCAACAGGTCCTGTCCAACAAGCAGTCGCGCGGCGCCTTTGGCCAGGCCCAGATGGAAGAGATCGTGCGCGATGGCTTGCCGTCCACGCTTTACGACTTCCAGTTCACGCTTTCCAACCGCAACCGGCCCGACTGCATCATCCGCATGCCCGGCAACGCGGCGGTGCTGGTGATCGATTCCAAGTTTCCGCTGGAAGGCTTCGAGGGCATCCGCCGCGCCGCCACGGAGGAAGACAAGAAAATCGCGTTCGCCCAGGTGCGCGCCACGGTCGCCAAGCATGTCGCCGACATCGCCGAAAAATATCTGATCCCCGGTGAAGTGCAGACCCCGGCTATCATGTTCGTGCCGTCGGAATCCATTTATGCCGACCTGCATGACGGTTTCTCCGACGTGATCCAGAAGGCGCACCGCGCCAATGTCATCGTGGTATCGCCCAACATCCTGATGCTGGCGATCAACACCATCCAGACGGTGATGAAGGATGCGCGCATGCGCGAACAGGCTGATCTGATCCGCAAGGAAGTGGGCGTGCTGCTGAACGATGTGCGGCTCTTGAGCGACCGGGTGAGCAAGCTGCAAAGCCACTTCAACCAGGCCGATGCCGACATCAAGAGTATCCTGATCTCGACCTCCAAGATCACCGGCCGTGCGGAACGGATCGAAAAGGTCGAACTGGCCCCGCCCGAAGGCACAAAAAGCCTGACTTAAAGCGCGCGGCGTGCCTTGAAGGCCGCCGACAGCGTGCCTTCATCCAGATAATCCAGCTCGCCGCCGACCGGCACGCCATGGGCCAGGCGGGTGACCTTCATGTCGCCCAACAGGTCCATCAGGTAATGCGCCGTGGTCTGCCCTTCGACCGTGGCGTTCATCGCCAGGATCACTTCTTCGACATTCTGCTTCACGCGCTCCAGCAGGCCGCCGACATTCAGCCGGTCCGGCGTGACGCCATCCAGCGCCGACAGCGCCCCGCCCAGCACATGATAACGGCCGCGGAACACGCCGGCCCGCTCCAGCGCCCACAGGTCGGCGACATCTTCCACCACGCAGAGGATATGCGGATCGCGGCGGGTGTCGCTGCAGATGGCGCAAGGGCTCTGGGTATCGAGATTGCCGCACACCTGGCAGGTGAGAATGGCGTCGGCCGCCTCGCGCAAACTGGCGGCCAGCGGCTCCAGCAAGGTGTCGCGCTTTTTCAGCAGCGCCAGCGCCGCGCGGCGGGCCGAACGCGGCCCCAGCCCCGGCAGTTTGGACAGCAGCTGAATCAGCCGCTCGATTTCCGAGCCGATCGCCGCCATCAGGAGTCGGAATCGCTTTCCGGCATGGCGGGCGCGATATCCTCAGCTGCCACGTCGCGCACCGCGACGATTTCGGCGCCGGGAAAACGGTCCAGAACGGCGCGCACCATCGGCTCCTGCGCCACCGCTTCAAAGCGCGCCGTCTTGGCCGATTGTTTCTGCTCGGCCAAGGTGGGCGCGCCGCCCTGGCTGGCGATGGAGACGGCCCAGCGTTCGCCGGTCCAGTCGCGCAATTTCTGCTGCAGGTCGCCCGCCAGGGTGCGCGGGGCGCGGGCATGGGGGCGAAACTCGATTCGGCCCGGCTCCAGATGCACCAGGTGCACGTAGTTCTCCAGCGCCACGCGCAGGATGGGCGCGTTGTTGGCGGCCGCCAGGGCGACCATGTCTTCCAGATTGCGGATGGACGCGCTGGGGGCGCCTTCGGGCTGCGGCTGCGGCGCGCGCATGGCGCTGCCCGAGGCAACGGGCGCACGGGGCGATGACGACGGCGCAGGCGCAGCCCCGCGCGGCGCAGGCACCGTCCCACCGTCCAGCAGATCCTTCACCAGCTTGTCGGTGGGCGGCAGTTCAGCGGCGTAAGACAGCCGGATCAGCGCCATCTCGCAGGCCGAGATGGGGCGGGTGGCGTCGCGCACTTCGAACAGGCCCTTGAGCAAAATCTGCCAGGCGCGCGTCAGCGCCGCGACAGAAAGCTTGGCCGCAAGCTCGGCAGCACGCTTGGCTTCGCCCGAGCCGCCGTCAAAGAAACCCTGCGCCGCGGGCGCGACTTTCAGCCGTGTCAGGAAATGGGTGGTCTCCAGCAGGTCCTGCATCACCGCCAGCGGATCGGCGCAGGCGTCATACAGGCCGCCCAACTCTGTCAGGGCTTAGGCGATCTTGCCGCCCATCAGCTTTTCAAAGATGTCGAGCACCCGGCCGCGATCGGCCAGGCCCAGCATCTGGCGCACCGTGTCGGCGGTAATCATGTCGCCTTCGCCATGCGCGATGGCCTGGTCCAGCAAGGACAGCGAGTCCCGCGCGGAGCCTTCGGCGGCCCGCGCGATCAGCGCCAAGGCGCCTTCCTCGATCTTGACCTTTTCCTTCTCGGCCAGGGTCGCCAGATAGGCGGCCAGTTCGGCGCTGTCGATGCGGCGCAGATCGAAACGCTGGCAACGCGACAACACCGTCACCGGCACCTTTCGGATTTCGGTGGTGGCGAAGACGAATTTCACATGCGGCGGCGGCTCTTCCAGGGTCTTGAGCAAGCCGTTGAAGGCCTGCTTGGACAGCATGTGCACTTCGTCGATGATATAGACCTTGTAGCGGGCCGAGACCGGGGCATAGCGCACCCCTTCGATGATCTCGCGGATATCGTCGATGCCGGTGCGGCTGGCCGCGTCCATTTCCTGAACGTCCACATTGCGGGATTCCGAAATGGAGACGCAGGGCTCGCACACGCCGCAGGGCTGGATGGTGGGCTGGGTATTCTTGCCGTCCGCGCCGATGCAGTTCAGGGCACGCGCGATGATGCGCGCGGTGGTGGTTTTTCCCACCCCGCGCACGCCGGTCAGCATGAAGGCATGGGCGATGCGGCCCGTCGCAAAGGCGTTGGACAGGGTGCGCACCAGCGCTTCCTGCCCGATCAGGCCGGTGAAATCGGTGGGGCGGTATTTGCGCGCCAATACGCGATAGGGCTGTGCGGGCGCAGGGGTTTTGGCCATGACGGACTATAGCAAGCGCCCCGTCGAAAGGGGCGCTTTTTGCGCGCAAAATCTGGGGAAAGTCCCCTGGCCGCTCGCCCAAGTTCGCGCCGCCGGGGTCTATAAGGTGGAAGCCGGTGACCCGCGCCGGATTCGTTACGGCTGCTTCGTTCCCGACCTGACCGGGTTGGCGAGCGGCACGTCCACCGACTTCCGGGCGGGGATATAGGATTTCCCGCGGAAAAATGCGAGTCGTGGCGCATGAGCCCCATGGCATTTTCCGGCAATCCCCTGGACCGGGCCAGTTACCACCGCGCCGATGCCGCCTGGCTGGCGGCACAGGCGGCCAGGGGCCTGTTCCTGCCCTTCTGGCAGAACCGGCCTTTCGTGGTTTCAGACCGGGCAGGGTTCCTGCCCTGGCGCGGCGCATGGGACGGTGCGCCATCCGTGTTTCTGGGGCTGGATGGCGATCAGCCGCTGTTTGCCGTCGATCTGGCGGGCGAAAATGAACCGCAACTGGACGGCGGCGCGTTCCTGGAAATGCGCCCTGCCGCCTTCGTGCTGCCGGCGCGCGACACCGCCATTGCCGGCCAGGCCAAGGCGCTGCTGGACTGGCACAAGCGCCACGGCTTCTGCCCCAACTGCGGAACGGCGACGCAAATGCAGGACGGCGGTTATCGCCGCACCTGTCCCAGTTGCGGCGCTGAACATTTTCCCCGCACCGATCCGGTGGTGATCATGCTGCCGATATTCGGCGAGGAATGCCTGGTGGGCCGCAACCAGCGATTTCCGCCCCAGCTGTATTCGGCCTTTGCCGGTTTCGTCGAGCCGGGCGAGACCATGGAAGAAGCGGTGCGCCGCGAACTGCGCGAGGAAGTGAACCTGGAGGCGGGCGCGGTCACCTATCATGCCACCCAGCCCTGGCCATTTCCGTCGTCCTTGATGCTGGGATGTTATGCCAAGGCGTTGAGCCGCGATTTTGCGATCGACCGCAACGAGATCGAAGATGCCCGCTGGCTGACAAAGGACGAGGTGCGCATGCGCCTGGCGGCCGGCATCGAAGATGACATGAAGCTGCCGGTCACCATCGCCATCGCCCATCACCTGCTGAAAGACTGGGCTGGGACGTGAACGGGTTTCTCACCGTCTGCTTTGCGATCATCGCGGCCCTGTTCGCCAGTGTCGGGCAGGCGGGCGCACCCGGTTATGTCGCGGTGATGGGCCTGTTCGGCCACGGCCCCGGTGTAATCAAGCCAGTGGCGCTGGCGCTGACGACCCTGGTGGCAGCCATCGGTGTTTTCGGCTTTCATCGTGCCGGATTGCTGCGCACGCGCGACTGGGCGCCCTTCGCGGTGCTGGGCATTCCGGCTTCGGTAATCGGCGGGCTGATCGACTTGCCGCCCTCCACCTTCCGCGC
>JBBQBL010000021.1:0-19916 GCA_038317805.1 Micropepsales bacterium | reverse complement strand
CTGCAGATAGAAGCTGACATTGTCGGCCAGGTCATAGCTAAAGCGGCCAAAGGCCGTGGCCTGGTGATAGCCGTTGAACACCTGGCCATAGGGACTGTAGGCGCCGTCGCCGCCTGAATTCAGGTTACTGGTGCCCGCGGTGGGATTGCCGTTGGCATCGGTGGCGCCGGCGATGCCGGGATTGAAAGGGTCGAGTACGCCGGTGGCAACAAATTGCTGCTGGTTGGCCAAGGGACAAACCGGAACGCACCCTTGAACAAGTCCGCCGAAGCTGGAGTTTGGACGGCGGCCAATGGCAATGGTGGTGAAGGGGTTGGCGGCGGTGCCGGTGCCCACCAACGCGCCGAAGTTGACCGGCGGACCATAGGGACGGGCCGACTGGTTGACCGGATCGCGGCGGCGATATTCCAGCGACCCTTCGATATGGCCACGCGTGCCCAGCAGGTCCGTGCCGCCCGCCACACCGAGATTGAGGCTGGTGGCGTCACCATAGGTGGAGATGCCGCTGTTGAAGTCCGCCTTCAGGCCATTGAACTTCTTGTCGAGGACGAAGTTGACCACGCCGGTCACCGCGTCGGAGCCATAGACGGCCGACGCGCCGCCGGTGACGATGTCCACCCGCGAAATCAGCATTTGCGGCAGGGTATCGACATCCACCGAGCCGTCGGAGTTGGACGGCGTGGCGCGATGCCCGTCCAGCAGGATCAGGGTGCGCTGGACGCCGAAATTGCGCAGGTTCAGCGTGTTGCTGGAAAAATTCTGCTGGCCGTCGCCGGGGCGGCCGATGATCTGCGAGCCCTGGAAGATCGGCAGCTTGTTCAACCCGTCCGGCAGACTGGTGGGGGTGGTGGCGCGAAGCTGCTCGGCGGAAATCACCGTGACCGGGGTGGGCGCATTGGCGACGTCGGAGATGACGCGGCTGCCGGTCACGATGATGGTTTCGGATGGCGCGGGGCCCGGATCGGACGCCTGGATGACTTGGGGGACAGGCACGATGGCGGCCCGGCGCAGCACGATGGTGCGGGCGTCCTTGCTGGCCACTTCCAGGCCGGTGCCGACCAGAAGGCGGGCCAGCGCCTCGTCCATCTCCAGATTGCCGGAAACCGCCTGGGTCTTGATGCCGTGCAGCTGGCTGACCGGCGCGATGATCTGGATATCTTCCTGGCGCGCGAACTCCGGAATGGATTTGGCGGCTTCTTCGGAGGGGATGTCGATGCTGCGCGGGGCTGCGGCGGCGGTAAGGGGGGGCAACGTGGCAAACGCAACGCCACAGGCAAGCCAGTACTTGCGCTTGAAAGCCATAATCCCCCTGAAACTTTTTACGGCCTTCCTGTTGAAGGCTCTTGGCGGCCCGTGGGCCGTACGCCATGTCGCGCCTGTCAGCGCGTCAGCCGCACCTCTCCTTCTGCGACACGGACATGGGCGTTCAGGCTGATAGCGATGGTGTTGGCAAAGCCGACCGGATCGGTGGCCTTGAACAAGCCGGCGATTTCCTCGCGCGCCAGGGCCGGATCCTCGACCACGATCCTGGTGTCGCTGTAGCGGGAGAATTCCGCCGCCGCCTGCGCCAGCGTCTGACCTTCAAAAGCAATCTGGCCTTCCTGCCAGGCCATGGCGCGGCGAACCTGCGCTGACGGGACAGCCTGGGCGATGATATCGGTACGGTCGTCGGGCGACATCGCCATGGTGTTGGCGGTAATGCGTACCGGCTGGACGTTCAGGGCGCTGGGCTTGAACACTTCCACGACGCCTTCACGCACCAGAACCCGGATAGGAGCGGCATCGAAACGGCTGACGCTGAAGCTGGTGCCCACCACCCGCACGCTGGTATCGCCGGCGGCGACCACGAAAGGCCGCGCCTTGTTCTTGGCGACATCGAACAGCGCCTCGCCGCGCACGAGTTCAACCGAGCGCAGGGCATCGGAATAATTCACCAGGATCTCGGAGGCGGTGTTGAGGGTGACGACCGAGCCGTCCTTCAGCGCGATGACCTTGGTCTCGCCCTTGGCGGTGGTGAAACGGCCGCGATTGCGCAGCAACTGCCAGCTCGCCCCGACGCCCACCACAAGGCACGCCGCGATGGCGCCGCCCAGTTGCAGGACGCGGCGGCGCGGCAGGACGGAAGGGGCCGCCGCGAAGGCCTCGGGATCGAAATCGGGACCCAGCGCCCGCGCCCGCTCGGTCGACAGCGCCACCGCCCGGATACGCGCATAGGCGCCCAGGCAACGCACGTCGCCGTCCAGCCAGGCCCGGAAATCCTGTTCCAGGTCGGCCGTCAGCGGTCCGCGATCGAACCGGGCGGCCCAATCGGCCGCCTCGGCGTCAATCTGATGTGCGGTCTTTTCTGACATCGAACCTGTAATTCCCGGCTTTTTCTGATCCAGAACTAGACGGTTGGGACGGTTCTTTTCCGCCATACCCGAACTGTTCCAGCATGATTAAAAACCCACGGCTCATATGCTTTTCCACGGTGCTTTCGGCAAGTCCCAGCTTAGCCGCAACTTCGCGCTGGGACAGGCCATAAACCCGGCGCAGGGTAAATACGTCCCGCACCTTGCCAGGCAGGCGGGCGATCATCTGGGCCAAGCGGTGCAGCTCGTCCCGGTCGATCACCTGCCGCTCCGGCGAAGGCTCGTCGCCGGCCACTTCCAGGTAATCCAGGTCGGGGACCGAGGCGATGGACACCACCTTCATGCGGCGCAGATGGTCGATCACCACCGAGCCCGCGATCTGGAAGGTGTAGCTTTTGGCATCATGCACATGAGCAACGCTTTCGGCCGCGACCAGCCGCGTATAGGTCTCCTGGATGATGTCGTCGATATCGAGGCCGCCCAGGCGGCGGCGGCGCAGCCAGGCGCGCAAAGCCGGTTCGTGCACAAGCACGTGCCGCCCCAGCCAGATCGCCCGCTCGTCTGAAATCGACATGAATCCATCTAAGGACCGGACAGGAAAATTGGCAAGGTGGGTATCCGGCGGTTCACAAGCTGAATACAGCGCAAAAGCCGGGTGCAGGCCCGCAGCCTGCTGCTATAGTCCCGTCAGACGGGCACGATCATCGGGGGACCGCTTGAAACATCGCATTCTTGTTGGCGCAGCTTGCCTGCTGGGCGCGGTATCGTTGGCAGATGCCAAGGATGCGCCAGGCAATTCCTCCTTCCCCTTTGGGGATGCCGGCGGCAGCCATTATTCCAGCCTGACCCAGATCAACGCCAAGAATGTGCACAAGCTGAAACAGGTCTGGCGCTATGACATCAGGCCCGATGTCGCGCTGCAGAATACGCCCATCGTGGTGGACGGCGTGCTGTATGGCGTGGGCGCCGGCAAGGTCATTGCCCTGGACGCGGCGACGGGCAAGGAAAAATGGGTCTATGCCCCCACCCTGCCACAAAAATCGCGCGTGGGGTTTGCACCCCGTGGAGAAAGCTGGTGGAGCGACGGCAAGACCAGCCGGCTTCTGATACCCGCGTCCAACTTCATCTATTCGATCGACCCCGCCACCGGAAAGCCCGACCCTGCCTTCGGCGACAATGGCCGTATCGACCTTAACGACAATCTGCGCGGACCTGCTTCGGAAAATTATGTCCGCCATGGCGGCGCAGTGAATGTGTGGCACGACCTGTTCTTTACCTGCGGTGAGGTGGGCGAGCAGACCCCCGCCTCCCCCGGCGACATCCGCGCCTGGGACGTGCGCACCGGCAAGCTGGTCTGGACCTTCCATACCATTCCCCATCCGGGCGAACCCAATGCCGAGACCTGGGCGGCCGATGCCTGGAAGACCGCCGGCGGCGCCAATGACTGGCCCGGCATGGTGATGGACGACAAGCGCGGCATCCTGTTCGCGGCCACTGGATCGGCATCGGACGATTTCTATGGCGGTGAGCGGCCGGGCAAGAATCTCTATGCCAACAGCGTGATCGCCCTGGACGCCCAGACCGGCAAGATGCGCTGGTATTTCCAGACCGTGCATCACGACGAATGGGACAATGACTTTGCCGCGCCGCCGATCCTGGTGTCGGTAACCAAGAACGGCAAGACCATCGACGCCGTCGCCGCCACCAACAAGACCGGCTATGTCTATGTCTTCAACCGCGAGAGCGGCGAGAGCCTGTTCCCCATCAAGGAAGTGCCGGTGCCGCCGGCCACCGCGCCGGGCGACACGGCCTGGCCGACCCAGCCCATCCCGACCGCGCCGCCACCCTTGTCGCACCAGACGGTGTCGGCCGATGAGCTGACCCAGCGCACACCGGAAGCCAACAAGTGGGCGCGCGCGAAGTTCGCCACCTTCTTAAACGGCCCGCCTTTCACCCCGCCCGCCTACAAGCAGGAGACGGTGTCGGCGCCGGGCTTTTCGGGCGGCAGCGAATGGGGCGGCATGAGCTTCGATCCCAAGCTGCAATATCTGTTCGCCAACACCGAGAATGTGATGTGGACGACGACGGTGATCGACCGCAAGGGACGCACGCGGGTGGAAGGCCCGGAACTGCCGGGCTCCCAGTCGCGCTACACCTTCTCCGGCTACAACAAGTTCAAGGATGAGGATGGCTATCCCGCCACGGCCTGGCCCTGGGGGCATCTGACGGCCATCGACCTCAAGACCGGCAAGTTCGCCTGGCGCATTCCGTTCGGGACCTATCCCGAACTGGTGGCCAAGGGGCTGAAAGATACCGGCAGCGAGAGCTATGGCGGCGCGGTGGTCACCGCCAGCGGCTTGCTGATCATCGGGGCCAGCGATTTCGACCGCAAGCTGCACGCCTTTGACAGCAAGAGCGGCAAGCTGCTGTGGGAAACCGAGCTGCCTTACGCCGGCAACGCCACGCCCATCACCTATATGGTGGGCGCAAAGCAGTATGTCGCCATCGCCGCGAGCACCAGCCATGACCGCAAGGCGGCCAAGGGCAGCGCCTTTGTCGCCTACAGCCTGGGCGACTAGGGGCGCGGTTCACACCAAATAAAAAAGCCCGGCCTGACAGCCGGGCTTTTTGTATTCGATTCGCCAGTCCTTACGGGCTGGTGGCGACCACCACCGTGGCCGGCGCGCTGTTGGCCGAGCCGATGGCGATGCCGGCCGCAGCTGCCGCCACGACACCCACAACGATGATCGGGGTGCTCAGCAGCTCGGCGTGATGGACGCCGGCGGGCTTGCCCGCCGGGAGGGCACCGTCAGCCGCCTGGGCCGCGGTGGAAATCAGAAGGCCGGTGGCCAAGAGGGCGGCGGTGATGTTTCGCATAAGTCTCTCCAACAGTGAATCCGTGGAAAAACGATAGCGAAGGCATCAAAAATTCCATTCGCAATTGCACAATGGCCCCTGCGACAAATTGGACAAGTGTGTGACAATGCCGCCATGGCGGGCGAAATGCCCAAAAAGACAGCGTTATTTGCTTGTTCTTTATACGCCCGGCATCCCCGCACCCGGCGGCTGCCACACCCGGATTGGTGCGGCGCACACCGGCTTGCGGACTATTTTTTCGGGGCGCCCGGCACGTCTTCTGTGCGGGCCCGGCGCTCCTTCAGGATCGTGTCGAACTCGCCCCTGGTCATGCGCAGCTTGCCGGGATTGGCGTTTACCCAGGCAACCAGAGCCTCATACTTTTTGGCGTTCCAGCCGCCCTCGAAGGCGCCGCCATTGCTGCCCGCACGGTTCAGCTCGAAGTTGAACGAGTCCTCCAGCTTGATGAACTCGGCATGGGCCACCGCGTCTTCGGCCAGATAGGCCGGGATGAAGATCACCCCTTCCGACTTGGCCAGCACCAGATCGCCCGGCAGCACCGTGGCGCGCCCGATGCGGATGGGCGCGTTGATGCTGGTCAAGGTCATGTCCTTCCAGGCGGAGGGATCATAGGCGCGGTAGAGGCCGTTCATGTTCTCCAGTTCGCGGTTTTCCTCCGCATCGCGGATGCCGGCATCGAACACAAAGCCGGTCTTGGAATGGGTGGCGATACCCGAGCCCAGGTTGGAGCCGATCAGCGTGCCTTCCACGATCTTGCCGAAGCCGTCGGCGACATACATGTCGCCCTCCTTGAGCTCGGCGATGGGCCAGCTGTTGTTGCCGCTGACCCGGCCTTCGCGCTTACCTTCGGCGGCGATGGCGGCATACATGTCCTTGCGCAGCGGCATGTACTGGCTGGTCAGGGCGCGGCCGGCAAAAGGCTTTTCCGGATGCAGCATCTGGAAGCCGGTATCGAACTGGCAGTTGAAGCCCTTGTCGCGCAGGTAATCCCACAAGTCTTCCACCGAGACATTCACGACCCGCTTGAGCAGGTCGTCCGGCACCCTGGGGCGGCCATCGGGGAAGCGCTCGCCCTTCCATTCAGAGGTGTAAAACATCATCTGTTCGCGGGTCTGCTTGACCTGCGCGAAAGCGGGGGCGCTGAGGCCGATGCAGCCGACCAGAACTGCTGTGAAAATTTCCTTCATTCTCGTAACTCCTTTTCCGGCGGCTCGCCCAAGCTCGCCGCGGTTACTCGCTCAAAACGGTCCACTGGACCGTTTTGTTTGCTTCGCAAATCGCTCTTAACCCCACCACTGTTCGCCAGGCGCCAGATGCGCCTTGACCACGTCCGGATTGAGATCGATGCCCAGGCCCGGTTTGTCCTCGATGACGAAGTAACCGTCCTTGAAGAACGGGCCTTCATGCGTGACCATGTCGAAGGTCCACTGATCGCGCCCGCCCGCCAGTTCATGGACACGGAAATTGCGCACCGAGGCGGCGGCATGGGCCGATGCGATGGTGCCCACCGCGCTGGCCGGATTGTGGCAGGCGGTCCAGATGCCATACAGGTCGGCGAGATCGGCGATCCGCTTGGCCTCAAATAGCCCGCCCGACTTGGGGATATCGATATGCACCCCGGCGGTGGCCTGGCGGATGATCAGCGGCGCGAACTGGGCCAGGCCATAGAGATTTTCGCCGGTGCATAGCGGCGCATTGGTGGCGCGCGATACCCGCTCCATGGTTTCAACATTGTCAGGCGGCGTGGCGTCTTCGATCCAGTAGGGGTTCACATGCTCCAGCGCGTTGCAGTATTTGATCACGTCATTGACCGAGTATTTCCAGTGGCACTCGATCGGCATGTCGATGTCGGGCCCGAAGCCCGCGCGCATCAGGTCCATGCGCTCGACCAGGCGGCGGATATCGCGGTTGGTCAGCTCATTGGTATAGCGGTCATGGCCCGGCTCCTTGAAGTTCGGGTCGGCGGTGGTCGGCACGGCGTCGCCCTGGACCTTGAAGGCGGTGAAGCCGAAGGGGTTATTGGCTTTGGCTTCCTGCGCCTGGCGGCCCCAGGACGCGGCCTCGGCCGGGTTACGCCCCGGCGCCTGCAGGGTGCGGTAGAACCGCACCTTGTCGCGGAAACGCCCGCCCAGAAGATTGCACACCGGCGTCTGCAGCAGACGGCCCGCCAGATCCCACAGCGCGATCTCGATGCCCGACGCGGCGTGATAGGTCAGCCCGCCCGTGGCGCCATAGCCGCCATTGAGGAACAGAAGCTTGGTGTAGAGCTTGACCACATTGAGCGGGTCCTCGCCGATCAACTGCTCCTTGAAGCGCCTGAGGGTGATGTCCTTGGCGCCCGGTCCCCAATAGCCCTCGCCGATGCCATACACGCCGGCATCGGTTTCGATCTTGAACAGATTCCAGTCCCAGGTGGGACCACGCACGATCATCACCTTGACGTCGGTGATCTTGACCTTCTTCTTCAGATACTGGGCCTTGGCCTGGTACGGCAGGGCAAAGCACGACACCGCGCCAAGCGCGAGAAGCCTACGGCGATCCATCACATACTCCCTAATTGCCTGGCGGCTTCCAAGACCGGCGATTTCATGAAGCCACTCCCCGCCGCTGTTTTTTTGTTGCCGGGAGATTGCAGCGCCGGGGCTTAAGCGTCAACGTCAAGGCAAACAAGAACAAGCGGGGAGAATTTATGAGCAAGTGCAGCATCAAGGTCGCCGCGCTTTTGGGCGCGGTGGTCCTTTCCGCCGGTGGCGCGGGCGCGCAGACGGTCTGGAAGTTCAACAACCTGTCGCGCATCGGCGGCGTCACGCCCAAAGTGGAAGGCACACCGGTCCTGGTGGATTCGCCCGTGGGCAAGGCGGTGCAGTTCAACGGCGCCGACACCGCGCTGTTCTTTCCCGCACGCCCCCTGGTCGGCGCCAAGACCTTCACCATCGAAGCGATCATCCGGCCCGAAGGCGGCAAGCTGGAACAACGCTGGATGCATATCGCCGAGACCGATCTCAAGACGGGACTGGACGCCAATCCGAACGGCGTGTCCGATCCCAATCCCCGCTTCATGTTCGAAGTGCGGGTGAAGGACGGCCAATGGTGGCTGGATGCCTTCGTCAACAGCAAGTCCGGCAGCAAGGCGCTGATCGATCCCACCAAGACCCATCCCATCAACCAATGGTATGCGGTGGCCCAGACCTATGACGGCAAGACCTATCGGTCTTATGTCAATGGCGTGCTGGAAGGCGAAGCCGATGTCGCCTTCACCCCGCATGGGCCGGGCCACATGATGGTGGGGGTGCGGATGAACCATGTGAACTGGTTCAAGGGCTCGGTGGCGCAGGCGCGCTTTACAGACCACGCCCTCAGCCCGCGCGACTTTCTGAAGGTGCCGCAGTAACTAACGCGTCTTCAGGAAAAACATCCCGCCCGGCGTGTTGATCGGCACGGTCACGCCGGTAGGCGTGATATGGCCGCTGGCGCGGTCGATCTTGAACTCGGTGATGTTGCCGCCATTCTCGTTGGCGGCGAAGAACCAGTTGCCGGTGGGATCGATCCGCACATTGCGCGGCGTGCGCCCGCCGGACGGCAAATTTTCCTTCAAGGTCAGCTTGCCGGTCCGTTTGTCGATAGCGAACACCGCCACGCTGTCATGGCCGCGATTGCCGACATAAAGATTTTTGCCGTCGGCCGAGATCACAAGTTCAGCCGTGGTGTTCTTCGCTTTGGCCTCTTCCGGCACGGTGGCAATGGTCTGGATCTCGGTCAGCTTGCCGCCATCGATGGTGTAGACGCCGACTTCGGAATCGGTTTCGTGATCCACATAGAGATACTTCCCGTCCGGCGACATCTGGATACGGCGCGGGCCGGCGCCGGCATGGGTGCTGACATAGGGGGGATCGGCGGGCGTGATGGACGGCGCCGCAGCATCGAAATGATAGCTGTAAACCCGGTCCAGCCCCAGATCGGCGATGAACATGTATTTGTTGTCCGCACTGAACTGGATGCCGTGCTGCTTCGGCCCAGGCTGCTTGGGCGACAGCGGCTTGCCGGTGTGCTGATCGACATAGAAGGCTTCGCCCAGCTTGCCATCCGGCTCCAGCTTGTAGGCGGCCAGCGAGCCGGACGTATAGTTCACCGTCACCGCCACCCGGCCGCTGGGGTCCACCACCACCTGGTTGGGTTGTGCGCCAAGCGCCGAAGTCTTGTTGAGAAAAGTCAGCGCGCCGGTTTTGGAATCGATGTGATACGCGCTGACACCGCCGGCCGTTTCCCAGTTCACCGTGTAAAGCGTCTTGCCATTGGGGGCGATCCAGACATGCGCCGGTTGCGGCGTTTCCGCCATCAATCCCAGCGAGGACAGGCTGCCGTCCTTGCTGTCGAACTTCCAGGCATAGATGCCCCTGGAGGTGCCGGCTGTGTAGCTGCCGGCATACAGGATGTAATGCGCCGCCAGCGCGGGCGCGGGCGTCAGGAACATCAGGCCGATCAGAGCTGCATGCTTGAGCCGCATCCCGTTCCCCCTTATTTTTCAGCACTAGACCAAATAACCGCCAAGGTGGGAAGCCGATGGTCCGCAAAATCGCCCTTCTGACGCTGGTGCTGTGTGCGCCCCCGCTTTTGATATCAGGAGCGGCCCTGGCTGCACCGCCCGAGATCGCCAGCACGATCAAGGCCGACAAGCCCTATGGCGAAGGCCATATGAATTTCCTTTTCATCAAGGCCTATAACGCCCGCTTCTGGACCGATGCCACGGGCTGGTCGATGGAGCAGCCCTGCGCCATGGAGATCACCTATGGCATGGGTTTCGACACGTCCGACCTGGTGGAGCGCACCATCAAGGAAATGAAGAATGTCGATCCTGGCCTGGGCGATGCCGAGATCGCCAGACTGACGCCGCAACTGGACAAGGTCTATCCGCCGGTGAAATCGGGTGACCGACTGATGGCGCTGTATGCCCCGGGCAAGCCCATCGCCTTTTTCCACAACGGCACACCGACCGGCAGCATCGACAATGCATACGCCAAGGATTTCTTCGGGCTGTGGCTGCTGCCCAATACCTCCAGCCCGTCGCTGCGCGCCAAGCTGCTCAAGCTGAAATAGGCGCTTTGCCCGAAAGACGCGCGCCCAGCCCCAGAAGACCGGGCATGGCGCGGATCACCGCCAGGCTGGCAAAGCGGGTGGGCGCCCGCATCGCCAGATGCGCGAACACGGAGGCGGCGCGAATGCGCGGTGCGAAGTGCTTCTTCCATTCTTTCGCATAAATCTCGCCGCGATGGGCGATCAGCAGCCGCGCCAGCAGGCCGGACGACTGGATCGCCATGCTGATGCCTTCGGCGATCACCGGATGGGCCTCGCCCGCAATATTGCCGGTGAAATAGACGCCGTCTTCGAAGCGCGGGCGAATGCCCGGATGGATCGGGCCGGTGGAGAGGAAATTGCCTTCCAGAGCCGCATCACCCAGCGCGGCCTGCACGCCGCGCGTTGTTTCCAGGATATGCGCCATCACCGCTTCCGCCGCCTTGCCGCCATGGCGGGCGCGCGCCGCCGACAGCGCGTCGCGCCGGATGCAGCAGGACAGCGAGGTGCGCCCGGCATCGGTGTGCACCAGACCGCCATAACCGCCGGGAAAAGCCAGCAGCGGCATCAGCCCGTCCGGCAGCGCGCCGCCGGAGAAATGCGCCTTGAAGGCGAACAGGTCGGACGCCGAGGCGGCTTTTGAAGGGACGGCGAACATGCCCTTGGCATTCCAGGAGCCACAGGCGGCGATCACGGTGCGGGCATCCAGGCTGGTGCCGTCATCCAGGGTGCAGATCGTGCTCTCTGCCTCGCGCGCCACCGAGGTTACTTCCACCGGCGAAAACAGCTCAGCGCCCGCGGCCACCGCGGCATCGCGCAGCATCACGTCCAGATGTTCGCGCCCTAGCGCCCGGCCCCAGGTCTGCTGCCGCGATGCGGCCAACATCGTTTTGCCGGCATAGACGCCCACCCGCGTTACCAGCGGACCAGCCGCGGCGATAAAGGGCACGGCAACGCCGCAATCCTTCAGCACCGGCATGGTGGTGGCGGAGATGAATTCGCCGCACACCTTGCGGCGGGGAAACTGCGCCTTCTCCACCAGCGCCACGCGCCAGCCGGCCTGCGCCAGAAGGCGCGCGGCGGACGCGCCGGCCGGACCGGCGCCGATGATCAGCGCATCATACCGCATGGGCTTTGAAAACATGCGTGAAGGGGAAACATCCATGCTCGCCAAGTTGCCAGCCGCGATCTTGCGGCCACAATTTCGACAATTCCGAGGCACGAAAACCGGCGCACACGCTGGCCACCGCGTCATGGCGGGTGACGTCATTGGCGCCCAGCGCGAACACCAGGTGCGATGCCAGCAATGTGAAGGCCGAACGCCTGGGTTCACAGGCAGCAAATCCACTGGCGCGTTCCGCCACCAGCGCCAGCAGCTGCGCCAGCGCGGCATCGTCCAGGTGATGCAGGAACAGGTTGACGGTGACGATATCGGGCGCGATTTTTGGCAGAGTCTGAAAGATATCGCCCTGCAGAACTTCGCAGTCCCAGCCCAGCGCGACGAACTGGCCGTGTGTCTGCGCATTGACGATGGACTGCTGGTCCAAGATCAGAACCTTGACCCCAGGCCAGCGCTTCGCCATCCGCCGCGCCACCGACAGCAGGAAGCGGCCATCGCCGCCACCGAGGTCGGCAAGCAGTTTGGGTGCTGGAAAGTCCGATAGCGCCTTCGCCATGATCGCGCTCTGGCGCATCACCCAGTTGATCCGCGCCAGGTCGCGGCGCGAACGCAGGGCGCGCGGATCATGGGGCGCGAGGGTGTCCAGGATTTCCGGGACCAGTGCGCGCATCACGCCGCCATGCGGAACATCATGGTCTCGGCCACCAGGCCCGGGCCGAAGGACATGGCGCAGCCGCGCTGTCCGCCCTGCGCCTGCCGCATGATGCGGTCCAGCACGAACATCACCGTGCCCGACGACATGTTGCCGAAGTCGTTCAGCACTCCGCGTGATGGGGCCAGCGCGGCCGGCGGCAACGCAAAAGCCTGTTCCACCGCATCCAGCACCGTGCGTCCGCCCGGATGTATCGCCCACAGGTCGATGTCATTGGCGCCGCCCAGAATGTCATCGCGCGATTCCGACAGCGGGGTGCGGAGGGCGCCCGGCACCGCGCCCGACAGCACCATGTCGAAGCCCTGCTGGCGGATATGCCAGCGGATCAGCTCACGCGTATCCGGCACCAGCGCGGCTCGGAAGGATGTCATTTCCACCCCGATGGGATCGGCGCTGACCAGGGCGGCGGCGCAGCCATCGGCGAACAGCAGGAAGGACAGGATTTCCTCGATGTCGGCGGTCTCGTGCAGATGCAGGGTGCAAAGCTCCAGGTTCACCGCCAGCACGCGCGCCTGCGGTTCAGAACGCACGATGTGCCGCGCCAGCTTCAGCGCGTTGATGGCGGCATAGCAGCCCATGAAACCCACCATGGTGCGTTCCACCGAGGGTGACAGGCCGCAGCGCTCCACCAGTTCCAGATCGATGCCCGGCGCGGAAAGTCCCGTGCAACTGGTGACGATGACATGGGTGATGCGCGAGCGGTCCTCGCCCACCAGCAATTTCTCCACCGCTTCTACCGCCAGGCCGGGCGCGCAGGTCTCGAACTTCTGCATCCGCGCCGAAGTGTCGGGAAACGCGCCCAGCTTGTAGAAGCCTTCCGCATCCACCGCGGCGCCGTTGGTGCCAGATTCCAGGAATGAATAGCGATGCGAAATGCCGCTGCGCTCGGCCATGCGGTCGAACAGGGCGGCGCGGCGACTGTCGTGGCGCAACATCTGCCGGCCGAAGCGCAGGAAGGTGTCATGCACGTCATGCGGCGGATTGGCCGTGGCGATGCGGTTGATGAAGGCACCTGAACTGGTATCTGGCATGACGCCAGCCTAGCCCAACTTTCCGCAACCCGCCGCCTATTTTATTACACCTGTAGGCGGAATAAAATTGGAACGAAATCGGACTACCAAAGATGGACCCGTTCGGCGGGCGCCAGATAGTATTTCTGCCCCGGCTTGACGTCGAAGGAGTCGTACCAGGCATCCATGTTGCGGGTGGGGCCAATCACCCGGAACTCCGCCACGGTGTGCTCGTTCGACATGGTCTGGGTGCGGATGGCGCTTTCGCGCATCTTGGTGCGCCACACCTGGCCAAAGGACAGGAACAGGCGCTGGTCGCCGGTGTAACCATCCAGCACCGGGGCCTTGCGGCCCTTCAGCGACAGGCGATAGGCCTTGAGCGCGATCGCCAGCCCTGCATTGTCGGCAATGTTCTCGCCCAGGGTGTTCTGGCCGATGACATGCAGGCCCGGCAACGGCTCAAAGGCGTCATACTGCTTGACCAGCGCCTTGGTGCGCTCGTCGAAGGCGGCACGGTCTTCCTTGGTCCACCAGTCTTGGAACACGCCCTTGCCGTCATACTTGCTGCCCTGGTCGTCGAAGCCATGGCTGATCTCGTGGCCGATCACCGCGCCGATGGCGCCGTAATTGACCGCGTCGTCGGCCTTGGGATCGAAGAAGGGCGCCTGCAGGATGGCGGCCGGGAACACGATCTCGTTGAAGGACGGATTGTAGTAGGCGTTGATGGTGGAGGGCGTCATGCCCCACTCGCTCTTGTCCACCGGCTGGTTGATGCGGGACAGGTCGCGGTTCCACTCATATAGCGCACCGGCCTGCACGTCGGCGATCATGTCGCCTTTCACCACCTGGAAGTCCGAATAGTCGCGCCACTTGGTAGGATAGCCGATCTTGGGCGTGAAGCGGTGCAGCTTGTCCAGCGCCTTGGCGCGGGTGGCCGGCGTCATCCAGGTGAGCGTATTGATGTCGGCCTCATAGGCCTTGAGCAGGTTGGAAACCAGCAGGTCCGCCTTGGCCTTGGACTCCGGCGGAAAATAGCGGGCGACATAGAGTTTGCCCAGCGCCTCGCCCAGCAGATTGTCCAGCAGGTGCACGCCGCGCGTCTTGCGGTCCAGCTGCTGGATGCGGCCCGACAGCACGGTGCCATAGAAGGCAAAGTCACGGTTGTCGAACTTCGACGGCAGATAGGCCGCGAAGGTGTGCAGGTAATGCACCACCAGATAATCGCGCCAGGTGGAAACCGGTGTGGCGGCGAAGATCTTGGCCAGCGGGCCGAAGGCGGTTTTTTCCGCCACGATCACCTGGCGTTCGCCGCGCGGCCCGCTGAGGGGGATGCGGCTTTCGGCCAGGAAATTGTCCCAGGGGAATTCCGGCGCCAAAGTCTTCAAGGCCGACACCGGCATGGGATTGTAGATCTTGTCGGCGTCGCGGCGGTCGGCGCGGTTCCACGACACTTTGGCGATTTCGGTTTCCAGCGCCATCACCCGGTCGGCGCGCGCCGCGGTGTCGGTCATGCCGGCCAGGTCCATCATGTCGGCGAGATATTTGCCATAGGCCTCGCGCGTCTTGACGATCTCGGCATCGTCCTTGAGGTAATAGTCGCGGTCGGGCAGACCCAGTCCGCCCTGCGAAAGATTGACCGAATAGTTGTCGGGATTCTTGTCGTCCACCCCGATGCCCATATTGTAGACGCTGGCGGTGTTCATTTTCACCGAGGCCATGGCGCGCGCCACGTCCGGCAGGGTCTGCAAGCCGTTCAGGTAATCCAAGTCCTTCTGCGCCGGCTTCAGCCCCGCCGCGTCGATCGCGGCGGTGTCGGTGAAGGTGTCGAACAGATCGCGCAGCTTCTTCTCTTCGGGCGCCAGCGAAGCTTCCGGCTTGGCCGCCAGATCATTGACGATGGTCTTGAGCCGTTCCTCGCTGAGGATCTGCAATTGCTGGAAGGAGCCGATGCTGGAACGGTCCGGCGGGATGACGACGGTAGACAGATACTTGCCGTTCACGTAGCGGAAAAAGTCGTCGCCGGGGGCCACCGCCTTGTCCATGCCGGACAGCTCCACGCCCCAGGTGCCCAGCTGCGCGCCGGCAGCGAGCGCGGGCGCGGCAAGCGCCACGGCGCCGCACAGAAAGACCAGGGTGGACGAAAATTTGGAACAGGACATGGCTCTTCTCCGGCGGAACGTGTGTCAGCTTAATTGGGCGATTGCGGCTTTTCCACGGTAACCGGCGGCGGCTCCACGGTGACGCCGGCGGCCACGGTCCGGCCATCTGCCTGCTTGGTCATGGCCACGGTCATAAGGGCGCCCGGTAAAAGCAGGCTCTTGTCACCCACAGCCAGCGCCGCAATCTGGCTGCCCGGCATCACTTCGATCATGGCATCGGCCGCGCAGGCCAGCGGGCTGGCATAGGCGGGCGGCGAGGCCCTGCCCTCGCAGACGGTGCGCCCCGGCCCGGCGCTGTTCAGCACCGCGCCGCGATAATGGAGCGTCATGGTGCCGTCATTCCTGTCGTCGGCGGAGGTGAACTGAACCGCCGCCACCGTGCCGTTGATGATGATCCGGTCGGCATCGGGAAAGCGGCCCTCGCCGCTGCCGCGCAGCGCCGGCGGATACAGATAGACATCGCTGGCGCGCATCACCCCGTTGCGCCCCACCGTGACCGCCGCCCCGGCATAGTCACCCGCCTTGATGGAATCAAACCGCGCGCGGCTGGCGCCGACATAGCGTGTCTGCGGTGTGATGAAGACCGTGAGCGGCTCCTTGCTGGTCGCCTTGACGGGCTCCAACGTCATCGCCTGGCCGTCAAAAGCAGTGAGTTTGGCCTTCACCCGCACCACGGGCTCGGCCGCAAACGACTGCGCCGCGGTCAGAGCCGCGGCGCAGGCAAGCAGAAAAGCAACCCGATGGATCAATGACGCGGCTTCTGGAATTTGAGCATGAACTGGTTGGTCTTGCCCTTCACATCCGCCTCGAACACCCGCTTGGTGCCGTCATCGGAGGCATAGTTCAGGTCCTTGGATTCCGCGACCAGCTTGAAACCGGCGGCTTCCACTTCCTTTTTCACCGTGGATTCCTTGATGCGGTGCAGCGCTTCGGTGACATCGTCGCCGGCGGTTTCGGCCGCCTTGTGGTCGATGATGACGTAATAGCCGCCCGGCTTCAGCGACTTGAAGATAGCCTTGTTCACCTCGTTCACGTCCATGGCGTACTGCTTGTTGTGCATGTCGTGATAATTCTGCGAGGTCCACACCACGTCCACCGGCACCGGTGTCACGAACTGCGGCAGCGGACCATGGATCACGCCCAGGTTCGGATAGGTGTGCTTGAGGTCGGCGAACTGGTTGTCCGGATCCTTGCCCTGGCCCTTCAGGCGGGCGTCATACTGGCTGCCGAAATAGGCATAGACCCGGCCGCCCGGCTCCACCGCCTTGGCGAAGATGCGGGTGAAGTAGCCGCCACCCGGCAGCATATCCACCACCACCTTGCCCGGCCCGATGCCGGCAAAGGCCAGCATGTCGGCCGGCTTGCGGTTTTCATCGCGCGCCGTATCGGCGGCGGGGCGCCCCGCATCCGCCACCGCGGCCTTCATCTTGGCCGTCGGAGCGGCCAGCACCATCGCGGTCGACGCCATCAGCGCCGCGCCCGCCAACAAAAGACTTGTATGCTTCATCGTCCCCACTCCCAATGTTTGTTGACGTCAGCCTAGCGCAATTCCGCCCGGCCACTGAAGGGCTTTCGGGCCCAAAAACTCTGCCCGTTAAGCAGGCACCACCAGGGGATAGCCCGGCTCCTGCTTGGAGGCGTGGATCACCAGCGAGCTTTTTACCGATGCGACATTCTTTTCGGCGGTGACGGTGTCGGTGATGAAGCTCTGGAACGCCGACAGGTCGCGCGCCACGCATTTGAGGATGAAATCCACTTCGCCCGACAGCATGTGGCACTCGCGCACTTCGGGCCAGCGCCGCGCGCTTTCCTCGAAATGCTTCAGGTCGCCGTCCTTCTGGCTGGCCAGCCCGACAAAGACAAAGCCGGTGACTTCAAAGCCCAGCGCCTTGCCGTCCAGTTCGGCGTGATAGCCCTTGATGAATCCCGCCTTCTCCAGCGCGCGGATGCGGCGCAGGCAGGGCGGCGCGGTGATCTTGGCGCGACGCGACAATTCCACATTGGTGATGCGGCCGTCGGTCTGCAGCTCGGACAGGATGCGCAGGTCTATGGCGTCCAGTTTGCGGGTGTCCACGCAGGTTCCTGATGAAAGGGGCTCGGTGCTATAACGCGCGCTTGCGGCGCACGCAATAATGTTTCTCGAATCGTGGCGTGAGGGCCAGAAGTTTGCGTCTGGCAGTGTCCACATAACCTTATGCACCGGCTAGGCTTTCCGCGCCGCTTGACGACGCGGCTTGCCATTACGATATGACATAGCCAGACCCGCGCATGCCGCAAAGCCAAACGAAGACGAAGCCATGAACGCCAACACGCCAAAACACTCAAAAGTCATCATCCTGGGCAGCGGCCCGGCGGGATGCACCGCCGCGATCTATGCGGCCCGCGCCATGCTGGAGCCGACCTTGATCGCCGGCATCCAGCCGGGCGGACAGCTGACCATCACCACCGAAGTGGAGAATTATCCGGGCTTCGCCGAGGCCATCCAGGGCCCCTGGCTGATGGACCAGATGCAGGAACAGGCGCGCGCCCTGGGCACCAATTTCGTCACCGACACCATCGCCAAGGTGGACCTGTCGCGGCGGCCGTTCACGCTTCTGGGCGACAGCGGCGACGTCTACACGGCCGATACGCTGGTGATCGCCACCGGCGCCAGCGCCAACTGGCTGGGGCTTCCCAGCGAAAGCGCCTTCCAGGGCTTTGGCGTGTCGGCCTGCGCCACCTGCGACGGCTTCTTCTATCGCGGCAAGGAGGTCGCGGTGGTCGGCGGCGGCAATACCGCCGTCGAAGAAGCGCTGTTCCTCACCAACTTCGCCGACAAGGTCACCTTGGTGCATCGCCGCGACTTCCTGCGCGCCGACAAGACCAACCAGGCGCGGCTGAATGCCAACAAGAAGATCGACATTCTTTACGACACCGAGATCGCCGAAGTGCTCGGCACCGCAGAGCCCAAGGGCGTGACGGGCGTGAGGCTGCGCAACACGGTCACCGGTTCGGTGCATGAGAAGGCGGTGCATGGCCTGTTCATCGCCATCGGCCATTCGCCGGCCACCAGCCTGTTCCACGGCCAGCTTGAGATGGACGAGAGCGGCTATATCAAGACCGCGCCGGATTCCACGCATACATCGGTGGCCGGCGTGTTCGCCGCCGGCGACGTCAAGGACAAGGTGTTCCGCCAGGCCGTGACGGCGGCGGGCATGGGCTGCATGGCGGCGCTGGAAGCCGAACGCTTCCTGGCCGGCACGCATACGGGAGACCTGGCGCTCGCCTAAGGGGCGCTTATCGGAAGGGACTGACCATGGATTGGGACAAGCTTCGCATCTTCCACGCAGTCGCGTCGGCGGGAAGCTTCACCCATGCCGGCCAGAGCCTGGGCTTGTCGCAGTCGGCGGTCAGCCGCCAGATCAGCGCGCTGGAAGAGGAAATCTCCACGCCGCTGTTCCAGCGCCACGCCCGCGGCCTGACGCTGACCGATGAAGGCGAATTGCTGTTCACCGCCGTCACCGACGTGCTGGGACGGCTGGCAAGCGCCGAAGAAGCGCTCAAGAATGTCCACGAAAGTCCGCGCGGGGCGCTGAAGATCACCGCCAGTCACGGCATCGGCGCCTATTGGCTGCTGCCGCGGCTGGGCGCCTTCCTGGCGCAGTATCCGGAAGTCGAAGTGCATCTGGTGATGGACGACAAGGAACTGGATCTGGCCCAGCGCGAGGCGGATCTGGCCATCCGCATGCGCGCCCCGGTCCAGGCCGACCTGATCCAGCGCAAGCTCTTCACCGTCCATTATCACATGTACGCGGCCAAGACGTATCTGAAGGACAATCCCGCGCCCAGGACGATGGAAGAAATCGCCGACCACACCATCATCGTCTATGGCGAGACGGCGGTGCCGGAGATCCGCGACATCAACTGGCTGCTGGAAGCGTTCAAGAAGAACGCCAAGCCCGGCGGCAAGGGCCGCATCATCCGCATCAACAACATCACCGGTATCCTGCAGGCGACCGAAGCAGGACTTGGGATCGGTGTGGTGCCCGACTATGTCGCCGCCCAGCATCCCGAGCTGGAACGGGTGCTGCCCGACGTGGCGGCGCCCGGTTTCGATGTGCATCTGGTCTATGCCGACGCCTTGCGCCAGTCCAAGCGCGTGGCGGCGTTCCGCGACTTCACGGTCAAATCTTCCAAAGACTGGCAATATTAGGCGCGCGGATTTTTGTGGCCTGAGCAGGGTTGCCTAGCGACAGCGTAGCGGCAACGCGCGGAGCGTGCTTAAGCACGTGAGCACGCGCGACGCACTCAGGACGCAAAAGGCCCGCGCCTATTGATCAGCCGGTTGTGCCGGTGGAAACGACGGTACTGACCGGCGGGGCAACGATATTGTTCTGGCTGTTGATGACCTGGGAATCGATCGCCGAGCTGGTGCCGGAAGCCAGGATGCCGACGCCGGTCATGATCACAGCGCCCGCGCCCAGCATCAGTGCGGTCTCGGTCGCGGTCATGCGCGCCTGAAGCACGCCGGCCGGACGGCCGGGACGCAAGGGCTCGGCGAACGCGCCATTGGCAAGAAGGCTGGCGGCCAGCACGGCACCCACAAGAACACGCATCAAACGCTCCAAAGCCCGCTCA
>JBBQBL010000020.1:0-20274 GCA_038317805.1 Micropepsales bacterium | reverse complement strand
TGGTCTTGATCGACGAATAGGGGTCGGTCGCATGGCATTCCTGGTTCGAATTGACCGCAGTCAGGATCGGGTCGGTCGAGACGCTGGCGCCGTTGCACAGCACCTGGTTCTGGATGCCGACACTGCCCCACACATTGTTGGTGTCGAGATTGATGTTGGATCCGATATTGGCGTTAGGGCCCACGATCTGGCTGTTGAACACGCGGGTGTTGTTCATGGTGGTGATGTCGATCAGGTTGCCGCCGGCCGAGCCCTGGGCCACCACGTCACCGCCGACCGTATCGGCGCTGGCGTTTAGGTTGGACCAGTTGTTCTGCAGGTTGATCTGGTTGTTGAGGATCTGGCTGCCGACGCCGGACTGGGCGTTCGACTGGTCGCCCCAGCTACCATACTGCTGTTCGCCGTAACCGCCGGCCAAAGCCGAAGTGGCGGAAAGAGCAAGGACGGACACGGCAACAAGGATCTTGAAGGTCTTCATGGTGGGGCTCCTGAATATTCGGTTTGTGTTTGTGGTTTGGTGTGAAATCTAGGTCTTAGAGGCCGCCGCGCAGGCTCAGGCCGGGCTCGCCGCGGTAACCGCCGTACGGGCTGTTACGACCGCGGTCGCTATAGGTCGCCTGGAAACCAGGCTGGGCGTAGTAGACCGGCTGCGGATAGGGGGCATAAGGCGCCGGCGCATAAGGCTGCTGGTACGGCGCGGCATAGGCCACCTGGGCGGGATAGTAGGGCTGTTCACCGGCGTCGCGCAGCGGATCGTCGCTGGTGCCCAGCGGGATCGAGCAGGAACCGCCCGGCGCACGATAGATGCGGGTGATCATTTCCAGGGTGGCGCGTTCGATCACCGAACGGACCGCCAGCTGGATCGGCTCAAGGGCGCTTTCCCCGACGCTGACGTCGAAGAAGTTGGTGCCCAGGAAGTCGAACACGCCGGCCGAAACCTGGCGGCCGATGATCTGCTTCTGGTACGAGATCACGTCGGCCACTTCCAGCGTGTTGGTGTTGACCAGGCGCATGTCCAGGCCGACATTCATCACATACATGCTGCCCGAAGCGGTGCCGGTGGTGGCGTTGGTGGCGGTGCCGCCGCCATTGCCGTTGGCGTTTTCGCTGCGGATGTTGAAGTTCAGCTCGGTGATGCCGCCCACGACATAGTAGTCGGAACCGGGGATCGAGCCGGCCAGGATCTTGCGGAAGTCGCCGGCCTGGGGATTGGGATGCTGATCGTCGCCGATCAGCTTGTTGTTGGCATACTTCAGTTCCATTTCGGCAACCGAGGTATCGAAGCGTTCCACCATGTGGACGCCGGCCTTGTTCATGGCGCTCATGGCCATCAGGGCGGCGCCGGCGGTGACCTTGCGGCCCGAGCCATCGGCTTCGGTCTTGCCGGTATAGTCGGCGATCTGGCCGATCGCGATGCGGACCGGACGCTGGCGGACGAAGCCGCCCATGCAGCGCAGGGCCGCGGAATAGGGTGTCTCGTTGGAGATCACGGGAGCGCCGCCGATCGGGCTGGTGTAGCGGCCGACCGAATCTGCGGTCGGGCTGATGCACCCTTCGAGGGCGACAGCGGCCAGCATGAGAACCAGCGGCTTGAGAAGATGTTTGCGAGCGCGGCGAGTCATGGGAGGGGCTTCCCTTTTCCTATCGAATTCAGTGACGGTTTACGTCGGCGGTGGCAGTCTGATTGCCGTTGTTGATCTGCTGGCTGTCGATGATCGTGGTGTTATGGCTTCCAAGGACAACCACGCTCAGCTGATTGCCGATTGCGCTGGCCTCTCCGTAGGTCGGTCCTGCACCGCCCATGCCAACTCCGCCGCCGGCGTATTGCGCGCCGCTGCCTTGCTGGTACATCGCGGAGGTGACCTGGCCATTCACCATGGTCAGGTTGCCGTTGGCGTCGCGCATGGAGTAGCCCGACGCCTGGTTCTGGGTGCTGGAGCCATAACCGTTGTACATCGACGAATTGGTCCAATCGCCAGCCTGGGCCGCGGTGGCGGACAGGCTGAGGAGCGTCAGAGCAATCAGGGTCTTGGAACGGGTCATGGCGGACTTTCCAGTTTCAGTTGAACCCAACAGAGCAACCGCCATGCCAGTCCTTAAGGGCTGTTAGGGTTTGGTCGTGCCGCCCCGGCACAGGGCACGCGAAAAACCCGCAAAAATGGCGGGTTTTGGAAGGCCGCCGGGGGCGGGCCTTCGGCGGCGAGGTTCACGATTTTGGGCCTGCGTCCCGAAATGGGGCGGCGCCGCAAAACCCCGTGGGACGGCCTTGGTGCGGTCGGACGGATGGTTTGTGTTTCACCGCGGCACAGTTGGAACGGGCCGCGAAGCATCCTAGATAGGTCCATGGCCTTCCTGCAGTCCCAGTCTCCGCGCCAGCCGATCTTCCGCGCGCCTGCCATCGTGCTGTGGCTGATCGGCGGACTGGCCGCCGCCCATGCCGCGCGCGCGTTTGCGGCGCCGGCGCGTTCCGCCGACATGGTTTACGAATATGCGCTGATCCCCGCGCGCTACAGCCGTGCCTTTCTGGAAAGCCACATGGCCGATCCCGGCACAGTCTGGGAACGCATCGTTCCTTTCTTCTCTTACATGGCGCTTCACAATGACTGGACCCATCTGGTCATTAACTGTCTTTGGCTGCTGGCCTTCGGTCCGGTGGTGGCGCGCCGGCTTGGCGCCGGCCTGTTCCTGGTCTTATTTCTGGTCTGCGGCATAGCGGGCGCAGGCTTCTATCTGGCGCTCCACTGGGCCAGCCCCATCCCGGTGGTGGGCGCGTCGGGCTCCATCTCCGGCCTGATGGCGGCGGGCCTGCGCATGCTGCCGGGCCAGGCGCCCTGGGCGCCGCCCGGCGAAGCCCCGCTGGCGCCGATTTTCTCGCGCCAGATATTGATGTTCAGCGCCGTGTGGGGGGCGATCAATCTTCTGGCCGGGGTGACCGGGCTGGGGATGGGCGGGGAAACCGCGCTGATCGCCTGGCAGGCGCATCTGGGCGGCTTCCTGGCCGGACTGCTGCTGTGCGGGCCGTTCGATGCCTTGCGCCCCCGCACCGTTGGCGCGCCCCTGGATCGCTGATCCGGTGCCGATAAGCGTCTTGCCGGCCGGCGGCGGCGGCGCTACGCTCTTACTGTTGTAGTAGGACGCACGCCATTGGCCCTTCCCAAGCTCAGCAAGCTGGAACTTCAGATCATGGAGGTGCTGTGGAACAACGGCCCCACCGCCATCCGCGATATCCAGGAAAGTTTCGGGCCCAAGGGCCGCCCCGCCTACACCACGGTGCAGACCATGGTGTACCGGCTGGAGACCAAGAAGGCGCTGCGCCGCGCCCGCAAGATCGGGAACGCCCATATCTTTGAAGCGGTAATCAGCCGCGATGCGGCCAAGGCCCGCCTGGTGGATGAGTTCCTGTCGATGTTCGGCGGCCGCATGCAGCCAGTGATGGCCCACCTGATCGAGGCCGGCAATCTTTCGTCCAAGGATGTTGCTGACGCCGAAAAGCTGCTGCGGGACCTGGCCGCCAAGAAGAAGAAAGACGCATGATCGCAGCGCTTGCGGACCATCTTTGGCAGTCCACCCTGTTTGCCGGTGCGGCGGGGCTGCTGACTTTGATGCTGCGGCATAACGGGGCGCGGGCCCGCTTCTGGCTGTGGTTTGCTGCCTCGCTCAAATTCCTGTTGCCGTTCAGCCTGCTGGCGATGATGGGCGAAAAGCTGGCGCAGTTGCTGCCTGTTTCGCGCACCGTTCTGGTCATTCCCTCCGCCGCCGAACGTTTCTCCGCGCCCGCCCGCACTTTGGCCGCGCCCCACACACAGGGGGCCGATGTGTTTCCCCTGCTGCTGGGGATCTGGCTTCTGGGCCTGGGCCTGATCCTGGCCTTGCGGGCGTCGCGCTGGTGGAAGCTGCGCGCCATGATCGCTGCCGCCCGTGATCTCGATATTGCCTTGTCGGTGCCCGGTGCGCCGGTGGCCATCAAATCCACTGCCTCCCTGCTGGAACCCGGCCTGGTCGGTGTGTTCAAGCCGGTGGTGCTGCTGCCCGCCGGGCTGATGAACCATCTGTCGGATAGCGAACGCGATTCCATCCTGGCCCATGAGCTGGGGCATCTGCGCCGGCGCGACAATGTCACCGCCGCCATCCATATGGCGGTCGAGGCGTTGTTCTGGTTCTACCCGCCGGTGTGGCTGATCGGGGCGCGGCTGATCGCCGAGCGCGAGCGCGCCTGTGACGAAAGCGTGCTGGCGCAAGGCCATGATCCGGAGGTTTATGCCGGCGGCATCCTCAAGGTCTGCAAGTTCTGCATACAGTCGCCGCTGGCCTGCGCAGCGGGCGCCACCGGCGCGGACCTCAAGGGCCGGGTTCGGCTCATCATGACGGGCGCGGCGGCACGGCGCCTGGGGGCCGGCAAGCGCCTGTTGCTGGCGGGCGCGGGTGCCATCGCCCTGGCCCTGCCGATAGCGGCGGGTTTCCTGGATTCGCCCCTGGCCGTGGATGTGCAGCGCAAGGTCGCGATCTTGCGCACCCAGGTGACGGAAGACATCGCCCGCAATGTCGCGGCGGTCAGCGAGCAGATCGGCGTAACCCCGGTGCAAGTGCAGGCGCGCCGCCTGCCGCGCATGCTGGTGGTGACGGCGCCTGCACCGGTTGCGTTGCCGGACGCCGCGCCGGCTCCGGCACCCGTCATGACAATGGGGCCGCCGCCCGCATCAAGTCCCAAAACCGACACTGGGGCCGAAGCCGCGCCCACGCCCGCGCGCGAAAGCACGCGCGAAGCCTTGCTGGCGCTGTATCCCAGCGGCGCGGGCGAGCCCGATGCCATCACCTGCCGCGTGCCGCAGCTTCTGCCGGGCTCGCGCCTGCCCGGCCCCGAAGTGTGCAAGGTCAATCGCGTCTGGGCGCAGCTGCGCGCCGAGGGCAAGGACATCAGCCCCGACGGCACCGCCGTGATCGCCACGCTATCGAACGGACGGGTTACGCAGGCAGGCTGCATCAACAACCTGCCCATGCTGGTCCGTCTCAGCAACCCCACACTGTCCTACGCCTGCCGCTAGGCATGCGCGCGTGCCTGATCGCCGCGCTGTTCTGTCTGGCGGCGAGTGGCGCAGCCGCGCAGACCACTTGCGGCCCGCTCAGGCTTCTGTCCAGCCAGCAGATGGCGCATTTCGGCTCGACCGATGTGATGGTCGTGCCGGTCACCCTCGATGGCGTTGAAAAGGGAATGATCTTCGACACCGGCGCGGACACGACCCAGCTGTCGCGTTCCACCGCCGAAGAGCTGAAATTGAACATCCACCGCTCCCCGCGCCACCGCGAGGCACGCGATGTCAGCGGCAATATCTCGACCAGCGCCGCCACGGTCCACAGCCTGTCCTTCGGCACGGTTCGGTTGGAGGATATCGATCTGCATCTGTGGCCCGATCCGGAGTTTGGCCGGACCACGCCCTTGCTGGCGGGTGTGCTGTCGCGCGATCTGCTGTTCGATTACGACGTGGATGTGGATTTCGGCACCGGCATCCTCAAGCTGTTTTCCAAGGATCACTGTTTCGGCGCCATCGACTACTGGCACCCGCCGGCCATCGCGGCCATGCGCATCGCCATCCGGGATGGCCATGTCCATATCCCGGTGAGCCTGGACGGCCATCCATTGGACGCGGTGATCGACACCGGCTCGCAATATACCATCCTCAGCCTGCCGGTGGCGCGGCGCCTGTTTGGCCTGTCGCCGGATTCGCCGGGGGTGACGCCGCTGGGCGTGGTCAACAATGACCCGTCCTTGAACAGCTACATGCACACCTTTGCCAGCCTGTCCTTCGGCGGGGTGACGGTGCTGACGCCGGACATGATGCTGCTGCCCGACCGGATGGCGCGTGGCGGCGACCGCACCCAGCAGACGGCAAATCGTGCCCTGTTCAACACGGCGCTGCCGCAAATCACCATCGGGATGGACGTGCTACGGCACCTGCACATCTACCTGGCGCCGGACGAGCATAATTTCTACGTCTCCCTGGCCGGCAAGCCCTGAGTTGCACCAACGAAATCGCCTGCCAGATGAAACAGGCCCTGATGGAAAATAACTACTCGGCCGGCATCGGCGCCGCGCCGCGGCGGCGGGCCTTGCGGCTCTGCATCCGGGTGCTGAAACGATCGAGATAGGAATAGATCACCGGCGTGATGTAGAGGGTCAGAAGCTGCGACAGCAGTAGGCCGCCCGCCACGCACAGGCCCAGCGGACGGCGCGATTCCGCGCCCGCGCCGCTGCCAAAGGCGATGGGCAAGGTACCCATCAGCGCCGCCATGGT
Organism: Micropepsales bacterium; assembly: GCA_038317805.1. Classification (GTDB taxonomy): domain Bacteria; phylum Pseudomonadota; class Alphaproteobacteria; order Micropepsales; family Micropepsaceae; genus Rhizomicrobium. The sequence continues at coordinate 13,984 of JBBQBL010000020.1, read as the reverse complement.
GGTCATCATGATGGGGCGGAAGCGCACCACTGCGGCCTCGTATATGGCCTGCTCGGGCGTCACGCTGGCGTCGCTGCGCTGCTTGTTGATGGCGAAATCGATCATCATGATGGCGTTCTTCTTGACGATGCCGATCAGCATGATCAGGCCGACAAAGGCATAAAGCGTCAGCGACATGTCTACCGGGGTGATGCCCGCCATGAACAGCAGATGCGCGATCCAAAGGGTGAGCAGCCCGCCGACTGCCGCGCTGGGCAGGCCCGACAGGATGGTCAGGGGATGGATGAAGCTTTCATAGAGAATGCCCAGGATAATGTAGACCACCACCATGGCGATCAGCAGCAGCGCGCCCATATTCTTGGTGGAGTCCTCGAACGCCGCCGCCGTGCCCTGGAAACTGCCCTGGATGGACGCGGGCATCCCGATGTCCTCGCCTGCCTTGCGGATGCCAGTCACCGCATCCGACAGCGCCTTGCCGGGCGCCAGGTCGAAGGAAATCGTCACCGCCGGAATCTGGCCGGAATGATTAACCGACAAGGGAACGGTGCTGGCGGTCACGTCGGTCACCGCGGTTAGTGGCACCAATGTGTTTCCCGTGCCTGTGATATAGAGCCGGTCCAGCGCGGAGGCATCGCGCTGGTAGCGCGGCAACAGCTCCATGATCACTTCATACTGATTGGACGAGGTGTTGATCTGGGAGACGCGCTGGCCGCCAAAGGCTGAACCCAGCGCCGTTTCGATCTGCAGCGGCGACACGCCGAAAGCGGCGGCGCGGTCGCGATTTATCTTGACCTGCACCGATGGCATCGCCGCTTCGTTGTCCGACGTGATGTCGACAAAGCCGGGCTGCTTGCGCAGCGCGTCCATCAACGCGTCGGAGTAGGTTTTCAACTGGCCCAGGTCCAGGCCCTGCAAGGTGTACTGGTAGGTGGAGCGCGCCATGCGCGCGCCCAGGCGAATAGCCGGCGGATTGGTCAGGAACACATTGACGCCGGCGATGCGCGAAACCTTGGGACGCAGGCGGCGAATGATCTGCTCGGGCGTGGATTTTCGGACGCTCAGCGGCTTGAGTTTGATCATGAACAGGCGGGCATTGTTGGTGCCGGCGCTGCCGTTGGAGCCTTCCATCTGGCCCAGAACGCCTTCGATGTCCGGATCCTCGCCAATGATCTTCATGGCACGCTTGGTGTAGATCGCCATCTGGGTGAAGCTGGTGCCGTTGGCGGCCTGAATCGCGCCCTGCAACCGGCCGGTATCGTCGGATGGCAGGAAGTCCTGCTGCATGACCGCGATCATCAGCACCGAGGCCGCAAGGCTGCCGAAGAACACGCCGACGATGGCGCGGGGATGGGTAATGCTCCAGCGCAGGGTGCGATCGTAGAAGGCCTGCACTGCGTTGAAGCTTTTTTCGCTCCACCGATAAAAGACATTGTGCGCCTGACCATGCTCGTCCTTGAGGATGCGGGCGCACAGCATGGGCGTCAGGGTGATCGAGATCACGCCCGAGAACAGGATCGCCAGGATGATGGTGACGGCGAATTCGTGCAGCAGCCGGCCCACGATGCCGCCCATGAAGACGATGGGAATGAACACCGCCGCCAGGGAAATGGTCATGGACAGGATAGTGAAGCCGATTTCGGACGACCCCTTCATCGCCGCGTCATAGGGCTTTTCGCCCATCTCGATATGGCGGACGATGTTCTCCAGCATCACGATGGCGTCATCGACAACAAAGCCGACCGAAAGGGTCAGCGCCATCAGCGAAAGATTGTCCAGGTTGAAGCCGAAGGCCGCCATGCCGGCGAAGGTGCCGATAATGGCGATGGGCAGCGCCAGGGACGGGATGATGGTGGCGGATACGCGCCGCAGGAATACGAAAATAACACCCACCACCAGGAAGCCGGCGATCAGCAAGGTGGTCTGAACATCCTCGATCGAGGCGCGGATCATCTGGCTGCGGTCGAAAACCACATCCATTTTCACCGAGGGCGGCAGGTTTGCCTGGAACTGCGGCAGGATCTTCTTGATGGCGTCGGTGACCGCCACGACATTGGAGCCGGGCTGGCGGAAGATGGCCAGAACGATGGCTTCATCGCCCTTGTACCAGCTCTTGCCATAGGGATTTTCCAGCCCGTCTATGACACGCGCCACGTCTTTCAGGCGCACGGCGCTGCCGTTCTGGTAGGTGACGATCTGATTGTTGAATTCCGCAGCGTTGTTGAGCTGACCGCCGGTATGGATGACGGTGGAGCGGGTGTTGCCGTTCAGCGCACCGGTGGCCAGGTTGACATTGGCGTTGGCCACCGCAGTGACCAGCTTGTCGATGCCGATCTGGCGCGCGGCCAGCGCCGCGGGATCGGCCTGGATGCGCACCGCGTACTTGGCGGTGCCGAACACGCCCACCTGGGCCACGCCTTCGATGGTGGAAATCTGCCGCGCCAGCAGGGTCTCGGCATATTCGTCCACTTCCGACGATTTCAAGGTCGAAGAACTCATCGCCAGAAACATGATCGGGATGTCGGCCGGGTTCTGCTTGCGAAAGGTGGGCGGCTGCGGCAGCGCCTTGGGCAAATTGCGGGTGGCCGCCGAAATGGCCGACTGCACGTCTTGCGCCGCAGCGTCCACGGAACGGCTCAGGCTGAACTGGAGCTGGATCTGGGTCGAGCCCTGGGTGCTGGTCGACGTCATCTGGTCGATGCCCTGGATCGCCGAGAACTGGTTTTCCAGCGGCGAGGCAACTGACGAGGCCATGGTGTCGGGATCGGCGCCCGGAAGGTTGGCGTATACCGAGATGGTGGGGAAATCGATATTGGGAAGATCTGAGACCGGCAGGCTGGCATAGCCAAAGCCGCCGAAGATCACCAGCGCCGCCATGACCAGGGTGGTCATCACGGGACGTTCGATAAAGGGTTTGGACAGGTTCATGGGTTAGGCCTTCTCAGCCTTCATGGTCCTGGGCGTGCGGCACCCTGCGCCGTCCGCTGGTCATCGCGCCTTTCCCGGCGCCGGACACTTTCTTGGCCCCGGTGACGGAGACCTTGGCGCCGGGAATGACGCGCAGCTGGCCTTCGACGATCACTTGGTCGCCTTTCTTGAGGTTGCCCGATACGGCTTCCATGACACCGTCATCGAACAGGACTTTCACGGGCACCTGCTGGGCGGTGCCGTCCTTGACGGCATAGACGAACTGGCCTTCCGGGCCGGTGTTGACCGCTTCGCGCGGCACCTGCGTGGCATTGGGGATTTCCGCCAGCGCCACGACCACGTCCACCAACTGGCCAGGCACCAGCGACAGGTCCTCATTGGGATAGGAGGCGCGCAGTTCAATGGTGCCGGTATTGCCGGTCACCGCATTGGAAATGAAGTTGACCGGTACCCTGATGTCGCTGCCGCCGCCGGCGTCATGCAAGGCGACGTTCACGGTCAGCCCCTTGGTGCGCTGCATTTCCTGAATGCGGGGCAAGTCCGATTGCGGCAGGGCGATCGAGATCTTCACCGGCTGGATTTCGTTCAGGGTCACCAGCGGCACGGCGTTGGTGCTGGCCGTCGAGGCGGCGACCATGTTGCCCGGCTGGACCAGCATGGGGCCGGTCTTGCCGTTCACCGGTGCGCGGATGGTGGTGAATTCCACATTGAGGCGGGCGGATTCCACTGCGGCCTTGGCCTCCAGGTAAGAAGCCTGGGCGTCGTCGAAATCCTGGCCGGCGATGGCGTTCTGCGCCTTCAGCCGCGCATAGCGGTCGGCCTTGGCCTTGGCGGTGGCCAGCGAGGCCAGCGCATTGTCATAGGTCGCCTGATAGGGGCGCGGATCGATCTGGAACAGCGGGTCACCCGCCTTCACCATCTGGCCTTCCTTGAAGAAGGCCTTGACCATCTGGCCCTGGATGCGGGCGTTGACCGACACGGTGGAATTGGCCAGCACGGTGCCGATGGTGCGTTCGATCACCGACATGTTGCCGACATGGACAGGCGCGACATGCACCGGCGCGGCCATCATGCGGCGGGGCGGGGGCGCGCTCGAATGGGTGAAGTACCAGAATCCGCCCAGCGCCAGGGCCAGCGCGACGCCGCCGATGGCATAGATGCGGCCGCGTCCGGCGGGGGCATCGTCCCGGTCTTCATCCCGCACGGGCGGGGTGTTGAGGGGATTGATCTGGACGTTCATTGACGAATTCCTGACACGACAGCCGGGGGAAACCCCCATTGGTTACAGTTTGCACTTCACGACCCGCCGCATCTTGCCGGCGAATTGGCGGCCTTTCCCCGATGCTGGAAGGTCCTTCAGGTCCGCCGTCTGGGCAGCGAGGCCTTGGGATTTTGTCCCTTATTGGCCTGTATATAGGACAAAACCCTCTCAATAGTGTGGCGAAAAATCCCGGCCAAAAACCCGCAAATGCCCGAAAATGCTGAGAAAAGCGGTTAATCGTGGCATGACCATGCCAAGGACCCGCGCCGCGATGTTGCTCCGCAGCACCGCCAGCGTCTATACACCCCGCCAATCCCGCGCCCTCTTATTGATTCTGGTCCCATGGAAATCCGCAATATCGCCATCATCGCGCACGTCGACCACGGCAAAACCACGCTGGTCGATCAGCTCCTGAAACAGTCCGGTTCGGTCCGCGAGAACCAGCACATGGACGAGCGCGCCATGGACTCCAACGACCAGGAGCGCGAGCGCGGCATCACCATTCTGGCCAAGTGTACCAGCGTTGAATGGCACGGCACCCGCATCAACACCGTCGATACGCCCGGCCATGCCGACTTCGGCGGCGAAGTCGAACGCATCCTGTCCATGGTGGACGGCGTGGTGCTTCTGGTGGACGCCGCCGAAAGCGTCATGCCCCAGACCAAGTTCGTGCTGTCCAAGGCGCTGAAACTGGGCCTCAAGCCCATCGTGGTCATCAACAAGATCGACCGCCATGACGCCCAGCCCAAGGAAACCCTGGAATCCATCTTCGACCTGTTCCTGGCCCTGGAAGCCAACGACGATCAGCTGAATTTTCACTATCTTTACGCTTCGGGCCGCAATGGCTGGGCCGTCAAGGAGCTGGAGGACGAGCACAAGAACCTCGATCCGCTGTTCCAGCTCATCGTGGACGATGTGCCCCCGCCCAAGCCCCAGGCGCTGGCCGGCGAAGAACATCCCTTCAAGATGCTGGTCACCACGCTCGAGGCCGACAATTTCCTGGGCCGCATCCTGACGGGTCGCATTGAATCGGGCGTCATCACCACCAACCGCAACATCAAGGCGCTGAACCGCGACGGCGAGACCATCGAGAAGACCCGCGTCACCAAGCTGCTGGCCTTCCGCGGCCTGGCCCGCGTGCCGGTCGAGCGCGCCGAGGCCGGCGACATCGTCGCCATTGCCGGACTGGAGAACGCCACCGTCGCCGACACGCTGTGCGACCTGACCGTCAATGAGCCGATCCCCTCGCACCCGATCGATCCGCCGACCCTGGCCATGACCATCTCGGTCAATGACAGCCCTTATGCGGGGCGCGAAGGCGACAAGGTACAGAGCCGCGTGATCCGCGAGCGCCTGTTGCGCGAAGCTGAAGGCAATGTCGCGCTCAAGGTGGCCGAAACCGGCGACGGCGATTTTGAGGTTGCCGGCCGCGGCGAACTGCAGCTGGGCGTCTTGATCGAATCCATGCGCCGCGAGGGCTTCGAGCTTTCGATCTCGCGTCCGCGCGTGCTGTTCAAGACCATCGACGGCGAGAAGATGGAGCCGATCGAGGAAGTCACGGTCGATGTCGACGACGCCTATACCGGCATCGTCATCGAAAAGGTCTCGATGCGCAAAGGCGAGATGACCGACATGCGCCCCACCGGCGCCGGCAAGACCCGCATCGTGTTCCACGCCCCCGCGCGCGGCCTGATCGGCTATCACGGCGAAGTCCTCACCGACACGCGCGGCACCGGCGTGATGAACCGCATGTTCCTGGATTATGCCCCGCACAAGGGCAGCGTCGGCGGCCGCACCAATGGCGTGCTGATCTCGACCGAGCAGGGCGAAGCGGTGACCTATGGCCTCTGGTACATCGAGGAACGCGGCAAGCTGTTCATCACCACCGGCGCCAAGGTCTATGAAGGCATGATCATCGGCCAGAACGCCAAGGACAACGACCTGGACGTCAACCCGCTCAAGTCCAAGCAGCTGACCAACATCCGCACCACCTCCAAGGACGAGGCGGTCAAGCTGACCCCCATTGTCCCGATGACCCTGGAACAGGCGATGGCCTATATCGAGGATGATGAACTGGTCGAAGTGACCCCCCAGAACATCCGCCTGCGCAAGCGCGCGCTGCTGCCTCACCTGCGCAAGCGGGCCAAGCAGTCGATGGACGCCTAACGGGCTAGAAGTCCCAATCGGCGCAACAGCAGCGGCATGGTCAGGCCCTGTGCCAGCACCGAAAAGGCGACCACGCCGAAGGTCACGATAACGATATCGTCCCGCAACGGCACGCTGGAAGGCAGTGACAGGGTAAGGGCCAATGCGAGGGCGCCGCGCAGGCCGCCCCACCACAATACGTGTTGTTCGGCACTGCTCATGGCCCATCGCGAACCGCGGAACGCCAGGCTGATCGGATAGACCGTCACGGCCCGTCCCACCAAAACCAGAATGATGGCGATCCCCAGCGCGGCATAGCCCAGCTGGGCAAAGGGAATGCGCGCGACGGTGGCTCCGATCAGCAGAAACACCAGCGAGTTCGCCAGGAAGGCGGCAAAATCCCAAAGCTCAAGTACGAAGGCGCGCCCTTGCGTCGACAAGCCGGCGATGTTGCCGCTGCCGCGCAAACCCAGGCTTCCCACCAGCAAGCCGGCGCTCACGCAAGCGAGCACGCCCGACACATGGAAATATTCCGCCAGCAGGAATGAGCCATAAGCCACCACGGCGGTCACGGCCGCTTCCACGATGTGCTCGCGCGTGCGCCCCATGATGACGATTCCAATGGCGCCAGCGATCAACCCAATGGCGATGCCGCCGCCGGATGTCGACACCACGGCCCAGCCCGCGTCCAGCGCGCTTCCGGAACGCGCCTGTGTCCAGCTGAGAACCAGCCCGAACAGAACGGCGGCGACCCCGTCATTGAACAGGCTTTCGCTCTCCACCAGCAGCCGCAGGCGGCCGCCGATGCCGGTGTCCTTGAACATGGCGATCACGGCGACCGGATCTGTCGCGGCGATCAGCACGCCAAAGGTGAGGGCAGAGGCCAGCGGCCAGGCCAAAAGCCAAACCATGCCGCCGGACACGATGCCCGCGGACACAACTACGCCCGCGATGCTCAACACCAGGACCGGCACCATGTCGCGCCGCAATTCATGCCAGGGGATATTGAGTGCAGCCTCGAACAGCAAAGGCGGCAGGATCACATCGAAAATGATGTCGTGGGTCAGGGCGATGCCGGTGTCGTATCGGCTGAAGGCCAGTGCAGCGCCCGCCGCCACCAGTCCGACCGTGTAGGGCAGCGACAGGCGGCGCGCGACGATGGCGACCAGAATTGCGATCACCAGAAGCGCCAGGGTGCGTGCTATGATCAAATCCATAGGTATTTATAGGACTGCCCCTGTCCCCAGCACAATCAAAGTCGGCCGGGATCGCCGTGCTCAAGCCTGTTTCTGAAACCTCCCGAAGCACCTATAACGTCGCCATGCCCGTGACCGTCGACGAAAAGATGATCGCCTTCGCCAACCGGCTGGCCGATGCCTCCGGGGCGGTGATCCGTCCCTTTTTCCGCCAGCGGATCGATGTGACGCATAAGGTTGGTGTCCATGCCTTCGATCCGGTCACCGAAGCCGACCGCGGCGCCGAGCGCGCCATCCGCGCCATCATCGAACGCGACCGCCCGCAGGATGCGATCCTGGGCGAGGAGTATGGCGAAAAGCCTGCCGGACTATCCGCCAACAAGTGGCGCTGGGTGCTGGACCCGGTGGACGGCACGCGCGCCTTCATCACCGGGCGGCATGAATGGGGCTCGCTGATCGCGCTGGAGCATGACGGCGTCCCGGTGCTGGGCATCCTGGACCAGCCGGTGCTGGGCGAACGTTTCCTGGGCGTGAACGGCCGTTCGGTGCTGCTGGAAGGCGAAAAGCGCATGCCGCTGCATGTGCGCGAATGCGAGGCGCTGAAAGACGCCACCCTCTGCACCACCGATCCGTCCGCCTATATGTCGCTGGACGAGCAGGCGGCCTTCGCCCGGGTGAAAGCCCATGCGCGCCTGACCCGCTATCATGGCGACTGCTACATTTTCGCCATGCTGGCGATGGGATTTGTGGATGTGGTGATCGAAGGCCCGCTGCATCGCTGGGATATCGCGGCAATGATTCCGCTGGTCGAGGGCGCCGGCGGCATTATCACCGGCTGGGATGGCGAGCCGTGGCGCGAAGGATCGCGCACCCTGGCTTGCGGTGACAAGCGTGTGCACAGCCGCGCCGTGGCGCTGTTGTCCGCCAAGGGCTGACGCGTTTCCACGAAGCTGCCACAAAGCAGTGGAAACATCGAATTTCTCGCCATGATTTGCCGCGCAATTCCGGCGGTTTCGCACAGTGTTGCCGCAATTTGCCTTTGTTCCATGGCGGCGAAACTCGCGCGTCCAAATCACGTTGTCTTACCGAAGCCAATCAATTCCTTTGGAGGACACATGTCTCTGCGCGACTTTAACTCGCCTTCCGATGATCCGATCGCCCTGCACAACAGCCCGCAGGGCAATGGCGGCGGTCTGGGCAACTTCCACACCACCAATCCGGAAGATCGCGAACCCAACAACACGCCCAAGATCGTCGGCGCGCTGGCGGTGGCGTTGATGATCGGTGCGGCCGGCGTGGGTCTGTTCGCCTATACGTCGGGCTCATCGAACAAGCCGATGGTGACAGCAAACGCCGCGATGCCGGCGCCGGTCGTGCCGCCCGCGTCTGCCGACCAGCCTGCGCCCCAGCCTGCGTCTGAGGCTGCCATGACCCCGGCGGCCGACACGTCGGCTCCGATGCCGGCCACTTCGACCGACACCAAGCCTGCGCCCGTCGTGCCGGTGAAGTCGGCTTCGGCCAAGCCGGCCCGCAGCACCAGCACCGCGTCAGCGGCGCCTGTTGAAGCCAGCTCGGCGCCGCAGCAGCAGGCCGCGGCGATCCCCGAACCGGTCTCGCCCACGCCGTCGCCCAATGACGTGGCCGCTGCCAATACCCAGCCAGTTGGCGTTGCGCCTGCGACCACCGCTTCGGATGTTCCGGCCACCACCACGGCCCAGAACAATGCGATGGCGCCGCAGCAGCTGCAGTCCTCGACGCCGCAGGCCAGCAATACGGCCCCGGCCCAGGATCAGCAGACCGGCGCCACCCCGGCGCCTGCTGCTCCGGGCCAGCCTGCCGCCTCGCCGGCTCCCGCCCAGTCGGCTGGTCAGATCGCTCAGTAACTGCGTTGATTGTTTGAAGACGCCGCGCCTCAGTTCTTGCTGGGGCGCGGCGTTTTTTATGGCCGATGCGTTTGCATGAAGCGGTCAAACGCCGCCCAGAACTGGGTGCGGATCTTGTTGCGCTCCATCATCAGTTCATGTTCGCCGTCAGGGATTTCCACATAATCGCCGGATGGCAGGCGGGCTGCGAAGGCCTTGGTCTGCGGCGTCTGGCAGATGCGGTCTTTGCCAGCGCCCACCACCAGCAGCGGCGTGGTGATGGCTTCAGGCCGCCCCGGCGCGCGCAGCCAGTCCATCGAACGCAGCGCCGCCGCCAGCCAGCTCCAGGTCGCACCCGCCAGCCGCAGGTCGGGCTGTTCGCGCAGCAGCATCTGGGTGCGCTCGAAGCGCTGTGGGTCGGAGGTCACCAGCTGGGATGAAAAGTTGACGCGATGGGGATCGCGCGCTTCCATTCCCCATACCCAGTCGCCACGCCGGCCGCGCCACACCTGGAACGCCGTTACCGCCCGCACCAAAAATTCGCGCTGGCCGCGAAACGAAATGGCGATCATCGGCGCGCTCAGCACAGCGGCGGCGAAACGGCCCGGATTCTGCGCCAGGGCCCGCAGCAAATTGTGCGCGCCCATCGAATGGGCCAGCGCAACCGGCTTTTGACCCTCGGCCAGCATGGGCTGGACAATCCAGTTCATCAGCGTGTCCAGATCCTGGTCATACTCGTGGAAGTCGCCGACAAAACTCTTGCGGGTGTCCTCTGTCATGCGGGTGGAGCCGCCCTGGCCGCGCCAGTCCATGGTCGCCACCGCAAAGCCGCGGCCGCGCAATTCGTCGATCACCTCGAAATATTTCTCGATGAACTCGGTCTGGCCGTTCAGCAGGACGCAGACCCCCCGGGCCGGAACATCGGGCGCGCACGCGAACCTGGCGGCGCGCAGTTCGGCGCCCACCGCCTTGATGGGCAACGGCTCGAACAGGGTGGCGGCAGGAATCATTTATTTCGCTGAATCAGGGGCTTCCATGGGCACTTAAGCCCGATTTTCAAGCCCCCGGAAAGGTCTTGAAGCCCTGTTTTTGGCACCTAAATACCGGTTTGCCGGCCGCCGTTATGGGGCTGGTTCCCCGCTGTGGGACCAAACACAACGCTTTTAGGAGGTTGTCTTATGCGTATCGACTATTCGCCCTTTTTCCGTTCCACCGTCGGCTTTGACCGGCTGATCGGTCTTCTGGAGTCCGCGTCCGAGCAGGGTTATCCGCCCTACAACATCGAGCGCAGCGACGAGAACAACTATCGCGTCACCCTCGCGGTCGCCGGCTTTGCCGAAAAGGACCTGTCTGTGGACGTGAAGGACCGCGTTCTGACCGTTAGCGGCAAGCGCGAGGAAGCGCCGCAGACCGCCGGCGAACTTCTGCATCAGGGCATTGCCGGCCGCGCCTTCGAGCGCAGCTTCCAGCTTGCCGAGCATGTCGAGGTCAAGGCCGCGCGCCTTGAGAACGGCCTGCTGCACGTAGACCTGGAGCGCATCGTGCCCGAGGAGAAGCGTCCGCGCCGCATCACCATCAATGCGCCGGCTTTGACCACCATTGAAGGTTCAAAGGCTGCGTAAACAGTTGTCGGCTTAACCAGAAACGGGGGCTTCCCTATGGAGGCCCCCGTTTTTTTGTTAATCTTATCGGCGAAAGGTGCTTCGGTTCTCCATGGCGTTCTGGCCGCAAACGCAAGCCAAACCCCTGTCCGGTATCGAGGATGTGCGCGCCCGCTATGCGGCGTCGTTCGCCAAGTTCGGACCTGCGCCTGAAGCGATGGACTTCTCCCCCGGCAAGCTGGGCGCCATTCCCGGCGAATGGGTGGGCGCGGTGCGCCAGGAGCCGGGCCGCACCATCCTGTATTTCCATGGCGGCGGCTTTGTCGCCGGCTCGCCGCAAACCCATCGCGCGCTGGTGGGCAAGCTGGTCGAAGCCAGCGGCGTCAGCGCCTTTTCCGTTCAGTACCGGCTGGCGCCGGAAGCCTTTTTCCCCGCCGCCGTGCGTGACGGCATAGATGCCTATCGCGGATTGTTGGCGCGCGGCGTGCCGGCATCTTCCATCATCCTGGCGGGCGACGAGGCGGGCGGTGGGCTGGCCTTTGCCGTGGCGCTCGCCGTCCGCAATGCGGGCCTCGAAATGCCGGGCGGCATTGTGGGGCTGTCGCCCTGGGCGGACCTTTCCTTGTCGGGCTATTCCATCCTCAGCAACCGCAAGTCCGACACGGTGCTGGACTGGGACCTGCTGTTCCTGTCGGCGCGCCATTACCTGCGCAAGTCCAACCCCTGCGATGCCTATGCCTCGCCGGCTTACGCGCCTTTTACCGGCTTTCCACCTGTGATGGTGCATGCCGGGGCCAATGAAATCCTGCGCGACGACGCTTCCAAGCTTGGTGATCGTGCCGCCGATTCCAACGTCGCCGTGAGCGTGGAGATCTATGACGGCATGGGGCATCTGTTCCAGCTGGATGGCGCCAGGAACGAAGCCAAGGTTTCGCTGGGACGTCTGGCGCAATTCATTCGCGCCAAAAGTTCGACGATGATTGCGGCCTGATTTCTTGAATTAGGCGGAAGCCGCCAGGGCTTCCGCGAAGCGACCGGGCAATTTGGCGCCGGAGAAATCCACGCCATCGGTCTCACTGTCGCGCAAGTCGGCGTCCACCAGATTGGCATAGGACATGTCGCAGCCCGACAGGCGGGCGCGGCGCAGATCGGCGCCCCGGAAATCGGCGTAACGGGCCTGGGCATTGTCCAGCCGCGCCGGAAGCAGGCGCGAACCGCCGATCATCAGCGGGCCCAGCTTGGTGTCGCGCATATCGGCATGATTGAGCTGCGCGCCCGAGAAATTGACGCCGCGCAGATCCGCGCCGCCCAGCTTGGCAGACCGCAAATCCGCGCCCGACAGGTTTGAACCCTGCAAGGACGCGCCTTCCAGCACCACGCCATACATCAGCGATTTGGGCGCGATCAGGGCGGTCAGCACCCGGTGCGACAGCTTGGAGACGTGGCGAAGGTCCATGCCGGTCAGGTCGGCGGGCTTGCCTTCGCGGCCGTCGGTTTCCGCCCAGCGCGAATGGCTCAGCAGCAGGTTCTCGATATTGGCCACCGCTTCGGGATCGGGCGCCTTGGCTTCCTTCAGGCTGCCGGCCATGTCGGCCCCGTGGGTGGTGGCGAAATCCATCTTCGCGCCGATAAGGATGCAGCCGGCCATGTCCGCGCCGGTCAGGTTGCAGCCCGACAGGTCGGCATTTTCCAGGTTGGCGCCGGTCAGGCGCGCCTGGCGCAGATTGGCGCGGGTGAGGCGGCAGCCTTTCATCACCGCATCGGTGAAGTCGGCCTGGACGGCGATGGCGCCTGTCATCTTGGCGCGCTCCAGGTTGGCGGAGTTCATCATCGCGGCGGGAAGTTCGGACGGACCCAGGTCGTGCTGCAGCACCCGCAGATTTCCGTACTTGTCCTTTTCCGCGATGGTGCCTTCGCGCAGGTCCGCCTCAAACAGATCGGCGCCGATCAGGTTGGCGCCCCGCATCGAGGCGCCGCGCATGTCGACCCGGCGCAGGCTCGCGCCCGAAAGGTTGGAGCGGCGCAGGTCGGCGCCGAAGAAGGAACTGGAATCCAGCTTGGCGCCGGCGAAATTGGCTTCTTCCAGGATGGCGCCGGTGAAGTCGGCATCGCACAGATTGTGGCCCGCCAGTTCCAGGCCCGAAAGGTCGCAAAAGGCGAAAACCGCGCGCGCACCGCCCGGCCGGCCCGAATAGAGCATCTCATGACGTGCGGCCGCGGCGCTGACTTCCTGCTGGGTCAGACGGGCAAAACCGGTGTGCCGGGCCTTGGTCATAGGGGCAAAATCGCTCGTTAAGGCTTTTTCACGGGGGCGATTTTGCCAGCAACCCCGCTAACGCCGGATTAAGACAGGCGGATTTGGCCCGGAATGAGGCCTTCGGGGCAAAAATTGCTGTTGAACCGGGACGATAGCCGGGTACAAAGGCGCTTGCCACGAGCATCCCGGCCGGTCCCCCATCCGGCCCAAGGGTACTCCGGCGAAGGGTAAACGGTGCAAGGCGGCGCGGGGACGCGGTACGCCGAGGTCCGGGCGGACCTGGAGCGAATGCCGAGACTGGCGGCGTGGCCGCCCGGCGACATTTTTAAGAGGCTGAGTTGATCAAGCACCGTTTGATGCTTTCCGCCGCTGCGGCTGCCATGCTGGCGGCTGCCCTGGCCACGGCGCGCGCCGATACCGAAATCACCACCAGCACCTCGACCGCGCTCAACACCATCACCAGCGGCAATATCACCATCGCCAATGGCGGCGGCGTGGGCATTACCAAGGCCAATGTCGCGGCCGTCACCCTCAACAACAACAGCTTCATCCTCAACAACGGCTTCGTCGCCAACACCGGCACCGACAGCGCCATCGGCGTGTCCATCGACACCAGCCTGGGCAACATCATCCCGCCCGCCACGGGCTTTGCCTCCAGCGGCAGCATCGACCTGGGCGGCAACGGCACGGGCAAGCGCGGCATCGTCATTTCCGGCGGCAATACCTTTTACGGCTCC
>JBBQBL010000019.1:0-20626 GCA_038317805.1 Micropepsales bacterium | reverse complement strand
GAAGCCACGACCGCCGTGCGTCAGGCCGAGGTCACGGCAGCCAAGACGATGATCACCCGCACCGCAGAACGGTTCGACGTACGGCCTACGCGTCTGGCGGCCGACACTGGTTATGGCTCGGCCGAGATGCTCGCCTGGCTGGTTGATGAGCGCGGGATCGAGCCGCATATCCCAGTATTCGACAAGTCCGGCCGCAAGGACGGCACGTTCTCGCGGGACGACTTCAGCTACAACCATGAGGCAGACATCTACGTCTGCCCAGCTGGCAAGACGATGACCACGACGGGCACACTGACCGATGGTGCCGCGCTGCTCTATCGGGCCAGCAAACACGATTGCAATGCCTGCGCGCTGAAACCCCGGTGCTGCCCGAACACCCCGGCGCGCATAGTGCCGCGCTCAATCCACGAAGCCGCCCGCGACAAGGCCCGCAATATTGCCAAGACTGACGGCTACCTGACCTCGCGACGAGAGCGCAAAAAGGTCGAGATGCTGTTCGCCCATCTCAAACGCATTCTCAGGCTCGGCCGATTGCGACTACGAGGCCCCTGCGGCGTCCGCGACGAGTTCCTCCTCGCCGCCACCGCCCAAAACCTACGCAAGATGGCCAAGTTGATCGCGATGCCGCAGCCAATGCCTGCCATGTAGGCGCCACCTGCCACCGGCGCCGCACCGGCCACAGTCCTAGCCAGACCAGCCCCGCCGCCAGAACCGACTTTTTCAACACAATCGGTCAAAAGCGGCCATGGAAGGCCGGGCGCGTTTGCGTCTCTCCACGACCTGATGGCCCGCCGCATTGCCGAATATTCCGGCTTCCTTGCGATTACCCGTGCTTATCGGGAACCTGCTTTGGCTGCACGGACCAATCCGCCGGCTCATCGTCCTTGTCTGCTTCAGCCGCCGCCGCCGTCGCCTGCACCTTGTCGGGTTTATGATGGGCGGGCGCGTAAATCGCATAGACCTGCATCGGCGTCGCGCCGATGTTGGTGATGTTGTGCCAGGTTCCCGCCGGCACCAGGACGCACCAGCCGTCTGACACGTCCTTTTCAAAAGTCAGGTCATTCTTTGTGGGGCCCATCTGCACGCGACCGCGGCCGGCGTCGAGGCGCAGAAACTGGTCGGTCTCCGGATGCGCTTCAAGGCCAATGTCGCCGCCGGCGGGGATCGACATCAACGTCACTTGCAGATAACGCCCGCTCCAGGCCACCGAACGGTAATTCGTGTTGTCCTTCGTCGCGCGTTCAATGTCGAATGATTGCGGCTGAGGGCCGATGTCTTTAATTCTGTCAGCAGTATTTGCCATCACTGATCTCCGCAAGTTTTGGGCGAGGCGCCCTCGCATTGAGAACGCGTCAGCAGATTTATGGTAGCATTTACAAGGGCGACAATGTGACGTGTTTGACCGCCCGCCTGGCGTTAATAAGCCTCGATCTCGATAATAGCCGCAGTTCCATATGCTTGCGGCAACATCCAGCCCCCATGCCAAATGCCGGACATTGTTGATATGGATCAACGCCCTTTGGCTGACTGGGTGGCAGTTTGGCGATATTAAACGGAATCTTCGCGCCGTTTTCACCCCCACAATTGCAGGAGAAATTCAATGAAGCGGATTTTCAAAATCGCATTGGCCGTGTCCCTGCTGGGCTCCACCGCCGCGGTCGCCCAGCCCGGCTATCCCCGCGGGCAGGATCGCTATGAAGGCTATCGTGGCAATCCCGGCGTTCGCATGACTGCGCCGCGCTACTCGCGCGGAGACCGGGTTCCGGATCAATACCGCCGCGACCGGCAATATGTCGTGGGTGATTGGCGGCAGCGCCATCTGAGAAAGCCGCCGCGCGGCTATCATTGGGTTCGTGACGACAACGATAATTATTTCCTGGCTGGTGTCGCCACCGGCGTGATCCTGGACCTTCTGCTCAACAGCCGGTAACGGCACCAAGGGCGCACGAAATGGTGCCACGGTGTTGCCGATTCCGGTCCGGGTTTAGGCAGTTCCGCTAGAACTTGTAAGTCAGCGTCGCACCCGTCATGCGCGGGGCCAGCGGAATACACTGCAGCACACCCGAGGTGTTGGGCGTTCCGAAAGTGCCGTTGGGCGCTGAGTTCAGCACGCCGTTATATTCCGGCAGGCAGGCCTCGGTGTTGGCGACGTTGTTCATGAACAGCGCGAAGTCGGCGCCGATATGGCCGACATCGGTGAAGTCCAGCCGGAAATTCAGCAAGCCATAGGCAAAGCTGCGCTGCGACGGATTGTAGGCGCGCAGATCCGCCAGATAGCGGCTCTGCCAATAATAATGGGCGGTGAATACGGTATCGCCCAGCGGTATACCGCCCAGGTCGTTGCCGAAATTCACCGTCGCGGTTTCGTT
Organism: Micropepsales bacterium; assembly: GCA_038317805.1. Classification (GTDB taxonomy): domain Bacteria; phylum Pseudomonadota; class Alphaproteobacteria; order Micropepsales; family Micropepsaceae; genus Rhizomicrobium. Next base: position 18,257 of record JBBQBL010000019.1, on the reverse strand, counting down.
GGTCTGCCAGGCCGGCACCGGGATCGGCGTACCCGACAGGTTGGTGGTGTTGGTCGGCAGCAGGTAACCGGCCGGCGGCGACACCGTGAAATCGGTGTAGCGCGGATCGATATAGCTGCCTGACGCATTCAGGGTCAGCCAGTCGGTGGGAATGGCGGTGATATCCCATTCCACGCCATAGATCTTGGCGGCCCGCGCATTGGTCGTGATGTTGTCGTTGAAGGTGCCCAGGCAATTGCCGGCATTGAACTGCCCCTGGTCGCAGGAGGCGCCGCTGACGGTGGTCGCCAAGGTCACGTTGGGGAAAGACTGCTGCACCTGAATGTCGTGATAGGCGGTTTCGTACAGCGCCAGGTTGGTGCGCAGCGGAATGCCCGCCAGCTGCCAGTCCGACTTCACGCCGATTTCATAATCCTGCACCTGTTCCGGCTTGGCGGTCAGCACCGCGACATTGACCGCCTGGGTGTTGATGGCCCCGGCCCGGTAGCCCGAGCGCATGGTGGCGTAAACCAGCGTGCCGTCCCACAGGTCGTGGTCCAGCGCCAAGGTATAAGTGGGCTTGTGATAGCTGCGGCGAAGGTCCTGGGCGCATTGCGCCTGCGGGAACACTTTGCCTTGTGCATTGGTCAGCCCGCACAGGCTGCTGAAGCCGCTATAGGTGATGCCTTCGAAGGTGTAACCGCCGGGATTGAAGGTGGCCGGCTTGCCCGCCGCAACCAGCGTGTTGTTGGTGGCGACCGATGCCGGAGTTTGGGTGGTCTGCGTCGCGATATGCGCATAGCGCTCGTCATAGGTGTAGCGCACGCCGGCAGTGAAGCGCGTGTCACTCCAGATGCTGTAAGTGCCCTGGGCGTAGGCGGCGTAGGAACTGTTTTCCTCGCTGTTGCGGCTCCAGTCGGTGACGGTGATCTGCTTGCCGCCCGCCGCCGTCGGCGCCGAACCGGCGCTGGGCAGGAACAAATACAGCATGCCGCCGTCATTGGGGCTGCGTTCATTGAAATAGAACAGGCCCGTGGTCCAGTTCAGCTTGTTGTCCAAGGCCTTGCCGTTGACCGTCAGCTCGCTCTGGTAGGATTCATAGCGTGGGAAATCATAGAGATAGGTGTTGGTCTCGAAGGGCTGGCCACGGCTGACCGCCATGCCGGAATTGTCGAAAGTGCGATAGGCGCCCATCAGGCGCACATCGATATCGTCGCCAAAGCTCTTGTTCGCCGTGGCCGAATAAGTCTGGTAGTGCCCGCCCACCAGGTTGGAAATATCCTGGTCTGTGCTCCAGAAGCCGGCCGCCTGCTCGCGGGCGACGGAGTTCAGGAACGTATTGTAGGTCGCCGGCGAGGTGTTGGGATTGCTGACGCTGGTCGCCGTAGCGGTGTTGTAAAATGGCGCGATCACCTGGCCGCGCAAATCGGTAAAGCCGACGCAGGTTGCCGGGATATTGCAGATCGAGGTGCGGCCCGCCGACGGCACGGTGCCAGTGAAAGTGCCCAGATCGTGATAGCTGGAGCCGGTGTAATGCTCGCTGGCCACATCGGCGCGCAGCAGCAGGCTGAAGCTGTCGTCAATCTGCCACTTCAAGGAAAAGACGCCGGCCAGCTTCTTGCTGCCAAAGGCCGCCTGATCGTTGCGCCGCCCGCTGGCCGGATCGAAGAAGATGTTGGCCAGATAGCCTTTCTGGTTTTCGCTGTTCAGCGCCACGCGCAGGAACAGGTTGTCCGCCAGGGGCACATTGACCGCGCCCTGCAGGCCGGCGCGGCCATAATCGCCCACCGTGGCCTGGACATAGCCGCCAAAATCGGGACCCGGATCGCGGCTGTTATAAAGAATGGCGCCGCCGGTGGTGTTGCGGCCCACCAACGTGCCCTGCGGACCCTTCAGCACCGCGACATTGTCCAGATCGAACAGCGAGCCGGTCAGGCCGATCGCGCGCGCATAATAGACCCCGTCCTTGTAGACAGCCGATGCGGTATCAAAGCCCAGGCCCGGATTGCCGCCGCCCGATGGGGCGTCGAAATTGCGCTGGCCGCGAATGGTGACGTTCAGCGTGTCCTGCCGGAAGGTGGTGGAGGCGATATAGACCGAGGGGGTGACGTATTTCAGATCCTCGATGGTCTTGATGCTCAGCTTGTCCAGGTCGGCCTGGCTGAAAGCGGTGATCGAGATCGGCACCACCTGCTCGTCTTCCTGGCGCTTGCGGGCGGTGACCACGACCTTTTCGAGCCCCGCGACCTTGGTTGTGGAGCTATCGCTGTCGGCTTGGGCCCAGGCCGGACCGGTGGCGAGCGCGCTGGTGGCCAGAAACGCCAAAGCCAAGACTTTACGCATGAATTTCCCCGAATGGACTGTAGCGGCAGGGTCGCTTTTTAATCGCCCGTACCTCTTGAAATCGAGCCAAGCTCTATCGGAAATGCCTGTCCAGATAAAGGAAATGTGCCCGCCCCGCGCGGAATCGGGAAATATTCCTTATAAGGTTTCGACCCGTCCAAAAGCGTCTTGTCGCCACGTCATCTCAGTGAGGAAAAATGAACAAAATCGCAATGATCACCGGCGCCGGCAGCGGCGTGGGCCGGGCCACCGCCAAGGCTTTGGCAGCCCAGGGTTGGAGCTGCGTGCTGGTCGGCCGCAAGCAGGACGCGCTGGAAGAAACCGCAAAGGCGCTGAAGGGCGATCATTTGGTGACGCCCGGCGATGTCGGCGATCCGGTTCAGGTGAAGGCGATCTTTGCCAGGATCAAGGACAAGTTCGGCCGCCTGGACATGCTGTTCAACAATGCCGGCATGGGCACCCCCGCCATCCCGATCGAGGATCTCAGCTTCGAACAATGGCAGGCGATTGTCGGCGTCAACCTGACCGGTGCGTTCCTTTGCACCCAGGAAGCGGTGCGGATGATGAAGGCGCAAGTTCCGCAGGGCGGGCGCATCATCAACAACGGCTCGATCAGCGCCGACCGGCCCCGTCCACACAGCGCGCCCTATACCGCGACCAAGCACGCCATCACCGGCCTGACCAAATCCATCATCCTGGACGGGCGTCCCTTTGACATCACCGCCGGCCAGATCGACATCGGCAATGCCGCCACTGAAATGACCCAGCGCATGACCCAGGGCGTGCTGCAGGCCGACGGCAAGATGGGCATCGAGCCGCGCATGGACGTGGATCATGTCGGCCAGCAGGTGGCCTTCATGGCTGGCCTGCCGCTGGAATCCAACGTGGCCTTTGTCACCATCATGGCCACCAAGATGCCGCTGTACGGACGCGGCTGACATGACCGCGGGCAGGGCCGCCAGCGCAATTTTGCTTGGCGGCGCTGCCGTGATGCTGGCGCTGACGGCGCCGGGCCAGCTGACCTATGACTCGGTGCAGCAGCTCGCCAGCGGTCGCAGCGGCGCCTACAACAGCTGGCATCCGCCGGTCATGGCATGGCTGCTGGGTGTGTTCGACACGATCGTGCCGGGCACCCTGCTGTTTCTGCTTTTCCAAGCCCTGCTTCTGCTGGGCGCCTTTCTGGTGCTGTTGTCGTTGAAGCCGCGCGGCACCAGCACGGTGCTGGTCGCGCTGGCCATCGTTCTGACGCCGCAATTCCTGATGTTCCAGGGCCAGATCTGGAAAGACATTCTGGGCGCCAATGCGGCAATCGCCGGTTTCACGGCACTGGCGGCTTTTGCGAAAGCCGAACGCCAGCGCTGGCTGGTGGCGGCGGTGCTGCTGCTGGCGTTGGCGGCAGGCGTGCGCCAGAATGCGGTGGTCCTGCTGCCGGTGGCCGCGCTGGCGCTCGCCTGGCCACGCAAGCGCTGGCTGCTGGGGTTCGGATTCCTGGTCGTGACCGTGACGCTTGGCCTGGGCACCAGTCTTTGGCTGGTGGCGCGCAGCGATGGCGGCGACGGCGCTGCCGCCCAGGTCCGGCTGGGCCAGGCCTATGACCTGGCCGGCGCACTGGCGCGCGATCCCACCCTGCCCCTGCCGTCGCTGGCGGCCGAAGATCCGGCCATTGAAACCGTCCTGCGTCAGAAAAGTCCGGTGCTCTACACGCCGCTGCGCAACGATCCCTTTGCCGCCGATCCCGCCGTCAATCGCGAGCTGTCCAACGTGCCCGAAGGCGCGATGGGCCGCGCCTGGAAGGGGCTGGTGACCAATCACCCGCTTCTATACCTGCGCGTGCGGATGGCGGCGTTCGGCGCGGTTCTGGCCACCCCCGACAGCGCGGTCTGCCATTTCTCCCACAATGGGATAGAGGGACCGCCCGATCTGCTGCGCCAGCTTGGCCTGACGCCGGGCAAGCGGCCCCAGGACCGTGCGCTGGCCAATTACGCGCACCTGTTCTTCGCCACGCCCGTCTATTCCCACATTCTTTGGGGCGCGCTGGCGCTGGTGCTTCTGGTGCTGCTGTTGCGGCGGAGCGAGCCCGGCGATGCCGCCATCGCGGGGCTGCTGTTGGGCGCCCTGATTTTCACCCTGACTTTCGCGGCGATCTCCATTGCCTGCGATTACCGCTACCTGATCCTGCTGGATCTGGCGGCCATGGCCGGGGCGCTGCACTGGACCGCGAAGAAAGTCTGACGCTTTTCTGATCCGTCCGGGAGCGGTTTTGCGTATCGCGCTTTGTTACCTGTCCACACGGAAGGTCACACATGCGGGCATGTTTTCTGGGACAGAATGTTTTTGGATTGGGCTTTGGGGTCGCGGTCCTGCAAGCCCCTCCTCAGGTCATGGATAAGCCTGCGGATGGGCCTGACCAAAATGTCATCAGCCTCCGGGCCGCGCCTGTAGCAAATTCGCCACGGCTGATCCGCCCCCGTCTCCGGCCCGTATGACCTGCAAGTAACTGGGTTTTTTGGTTGGCCGAACTGTCCCAATAGGGTCAGGACGCCGCAGGGGAAGAAAACGGGCTCCCTCTTGTGCCCTGCGGCACGAATACCGATATTGAGCGTTAAGGGACTCGCCGTAAACGTTATTTTATTACGATACTTGTATTTGGTGGGGCATGAAAATCTCTCTTCCGGTCATTTCCGCGCTGGCTCTGGGCTTGGTCCTGAGCGCTTGCAGCACTCCCAGCCCTGAATCCCTGGCCCAGAATGACCCCTGGGAAAAGACCAACCGCGACGTGTTCGATTTCGACGTGCGCCTGGATCATGCCGTGGCCCGCCCCCTCGCCAAGGGCTATCGCGCCGTGCTTCCCGATCCGGTGCGGGACGGCATCCACAATGCGCTCAACAACCTGAATTCCCCGGTCGTCCTGGCCAATGACGTGCTGCAGGGCGATGGCGACAAGGCGGTCAACACCACCGGCCGCCTGCTGATCAATTCCACCGTCGGCCTGGGCGGCCTGATCGATGTTGCCAGCAAGATCGGCATTCCCAATCATGACAATGATTTCGGCATCACCCTGGGCAAGAGCGGCGTTGCCGAAGGCTCCTACCTGGTGCTGCCCTTTGCCGGCCCCCTGCCGCCCCGCGACCTGCTGGGTGTCGGCGTCGACCAGGCTTTCGATCCGCTGACCTATGTCCGCTTCCACGGCAGGGACACCTGGATGGTGGTGCGCTTTGGCATCGGCATCCTGGACGCCCGCGCTTCCAATCTGGATGCGGTGGAAACCATCGAGCGTTCGTCGATCGACTTCTATGCGACAACCCGCAACCTGTATCGCCAGAGCCGCAACGCCAAGATCAATGAAGGCAAGCCCGGCGCGGCCAACGACGATCTGCCGAATCTGTAATAACTTCGGGAATTTTCCGAATTGCTCAATGCCCGCTTCGGCGGGCATTTTGCTATTCCGCCGGCGACGGCTTCGGCGTGGGGATGTGATCCTCGGGCTTGTCGCCCATCATCCCGTGATACCACCTGTTCCAGAATCCGCTCGTCCAGTTTCCGAACCGGTCCATGTACAGGAACATCACCGGCGTGGTGTAGAGGGTCAGGATCTGGCTGAGGAAAAGCCCGCCCACGATCGAGATGCCCAGCGGCTGGCGCAGTTCCGAACCTTCGCCCAGCCCGATCGCCAGCGGCAGCGCGCCCAGAATGGCGCCAGTCGTGGTCATCATGATGGGACGGAAACGCAGCAGGCACGCCTTGTAGATGGCGTCATAGGAGCTCAGCCCCTCCTTGCGCTCCAGATCGATGGCGAAGTCGATCATGATAATGGCGTTCTTCTTGACGATACCGATCAGCAGAATCACGCCGATGGTGGCGATCAGATCGAACTGGGTCTTGAACATCAGCAGCGCCAGCACCGCGCCCACGCCCGCCGACGGCAGGGTGGAGATGATGGTGATCGGGTGGATCAGGCTTTCATACAGGATGCCCAGGGTGATGTAGATCGTGAGGATCGCCGCCACCAGCAGGAATGGCATGTTGGAAAAGCTCTTCTGGAAGAGCTGGGCGGTGCCGGCGCTTTCCCCGTGCACCGAGATCGGCACATTGATCCGGGTCATGGTGTTCTGGATCGCATTCAGCGCATCGCCGATCGCCACGCCTGGCGGTAGGCCGAACGAGAAGGTGGTGGCGACGAACGGGCCCTGGTGATTGACCGACAAAGGCGTGGTGCCGGGCCCAAAGCTGGTGAAGGCCGACAGCGGCACCATGGTTTCCACGCGGGTGGAGACGCTGGCGCCCGTTGAGGATCCACCGCGCGCGCCGGTGGCCACCGAATTGATCTGCTGGTTGCGCACCGCATCGGCGGCGATGGCCGCGGCGTTCGAGGATGCGGCCGATCCGGTTGTCAGCGTATTCGACGCGCCGCCCGTCCCCGCGGAAGGAGAAACCACAAAGGCGCCGCCCGCGCCGGCGCTGGCCTGGGTGCCGCTGACCGAGCCGCCGGACGTCGAGATGAAGATGTCATGCAGCGTTTCAGGGCTCTGCCAGAAGGCGGGCGCCACCTCCATCACCACATGATACTGGTTCTTGTCCTTGTAGATGGTCGAGACCTGGCGCTGGCCGAATGCGTCATACAGGGCGTTGTCGATCTGGGCTGCGTTAAGCCCCAGCCTTGCGGCGGTGACGCGGTCGATCTTCAAATCCACCTGCAGGCCCTTGTCCTGCTGGTCGGAATTGACGTCCTGCAGCTGCGGCACGTCCTGCAGCGCATTGGTGATCTTGGGCACCCAGGTGTTGAGGTCCTCCAGCGTGTCTGCCTGGACCGTGTACTGGTAATCGCCGTTGCCCTGGCGGCCGCCGGCGCGAATGCCGCCGCCCGATTGCAGGAAAAGACGCGCACCCGCCACCTTCAGCAGCTTGGGCGCCATGCGCTGGATTACTTCGGGGGTGCCCATGCCCCGCTCGCGCCGCGACTTGAGGGTGACAAAGACATTGCCTGAATTGGTCGCTTGGCCGCCGGCAAAACCGCCCACCGTCAGCACCGCCGGATCTTCCTTGATGATGTCGATGAATTGCTGGAATTTCTTCTGCATCGACTGGAAGGAAATGCTCTGGTCGCCGCGGATGCCGCCGAAAATCATGCCGTTGTCGGTGTCGGGGAAGAAGCCCTTAGGAACGATCCCCAGCAGATAGAAATTCAGCACCACCGCGACCAGCAGAGTCATCATGATGGTCTTGGGATTGCCCAGCGACCAGGTCAGGGTGCGGCGATAGAATTCCTGCATCCCGTCAGTGGCGCGGCGCGACCAGCGCATCAGCCAATTCTGGTCTTCGGTGACTGCAAAATCCAGATAGGCGCACATCATCGGCGTCACGGTCAGCGACACGATCATGGACATGAGGATGGCGGTGGTGATGGTGACGGCGAACTCGTGGAAGATGCGCCCCACCAGGCCGCCGATCAGCAGCACCGGGAAGAACACTGCGATCAGCGAGATCGACATGGACAGCACCGTGAAGCTGACCTCGCCCGCGCCTTTCAGCGCCGCGGTGATGCGGTCTTCGCCATTTTCCAGGTGCCGGGTGACGTTTTCCAGAACCACGATGGTGTTATCGACCACGAAACCGGTCGAGACGATCAATGCCATCAGCGAGAAATTGTTCAGGCTGAACCCCAGCATGTACATGACCCCGAAGGTGCCCAGCAGCGACAGGGGCACGCAGACGGTCGGAACAAGTGTGGCCTTGAAGTTCCGCAGGAACACGAACACCACCAGGATCACCAGGATGGTCGAGAGGATCAGGCTGACCTCGACGTCATGCACCGCGTTGCGGATAGAGGTGGTGGTGTCGAACAGGATGCCCTGGTCGACGCTGACCGGCAGCGCGGCCTTCAGTTCGGGCAGCTGTTGGCGGATGCTGTCCACGACCTCGATGACATTGGCGCCGGGCTGCTTGGTGATCTGCACCAGGATGGCGGGCTTGCCGTTGAACGTGCCCAGGTTGCGGACATTCTCCACCCCGTCGAACACTTCGGCCACGTCCGACAGACGCACCGCAGAGCCGTTGCGATAGGCCACAATCAGGGTCTGATAGTCGCTGGCCAGGCCCGCATTGTCATTGGCATAGACCTGGAAGGTCTGGCCCTTTTGCTGGATGTCGCCCTTGGGACTGTTGGCATTGGCGGAGCTGACCGCGGCGCGCACATCTTCCAAACCTATGCCGTATTTGAACAAGGCGCGGGGATTGAGCTCGATGCGAACGGCCGGCAGCGAGGCGCCCGTCAACGAGACATCGCCCACCCCGGAAATTTGCGACAGCTTCTGCTGGATGATGTTCGAGGCTTGGTCGTAGATCTGACCGGGCGACAGGGTCTTGGAAGTCAGCGCCAGGATCAGCACCGGCTGGTCGGCGGGATTGAATTTGCGATAGGTGGGATTGGACCGCAGCGCCGCCGGCAGGTCGGCGCGCGCCGCGTTGATCGCGGCCTGCACGTCGCGCGCGGCGCCGTCGATGTCGCGCTTGATATCGAACTGCATCACGATCTGGGTGCTGTTGATGTTGCTGCGCGAGGTCATTTCGGTGACCCCGGCAATGGCGCCCAGATGCCGCTCCAGAGGGGTCGCCACGCTGGACGACATGGTCTCAGGGCTTGCGCCCGGCATGTTGGCGCTGATCGCGATGGTGGGGATGTCGATATTGGGATAGGGCGCGACAGGAAGCAGGAAATAAGCCACCAGCCCCGCCATCCCCAGACCCAGTGCCAACAAGGTCGTGGCGATCTTCCGGTGGATGAAGATCTGGGAAAAACTCATTCCGCCGGCTCCGGCTCGGGTCCGGCATGGGCCGCCTTGCGGCGCGCGCGCCATTCGCGGATGTCGCGGCCAGCCTTGTCGAAATAGATGTAGATGACGGGGGTGGTGAACAGGGTCAGCATCTGGCTGACCAGCAATCCGCCCACGATGGAAATGCCCAGCGGATGACGCAATTCCGAGCCCATGCCTGTGCCCAGCATCAGCGGCAGGGCGCCGAACAGCGCCGCCACGGTGGTCATCAGGATGGGACGGAAACGCAGCAGGGCGGCCTGGTGGATCGCCTCTTGCGGCGACTTGCCTTCGTTGCGCTCGGCCTCCAGCGCGAAGTCGATCATCATGATCGCGTTCTTCTTGACGATGCCGATGAGCAGGATGATGCCGATGATGGACACGATGTTGAGGTCGTGACCACTGACGATCAGCGCCAGCAGAGCGCCTACGCCGGCCGACGGCAGGGTGGACAGGATGGTCACCGGATGGATGAAGCTCTCATACAGCACGCCCAGCACGATATAGACGGTGACGATGGCGGCCAGGATCAGCAGGATTTCGTTGGACAGCGCCGACTGGAATGCCAGGGCGGAGCCTTCGAACTGGGTGGTGATGCCCGGCGGCGGGCCGGCGATCTTTTCGGCGGACTGGATGGCCTTCACCGCCGAACCCAGCGAATAGCCGGGCGCCACGTCGAACGAGAAGGTGGCCGAGGGGAATTGCGACAGGTGATCGATCTGCAGCTGGGTGGTGCGCTCCTCCACCTTGGCGATGGCAGCCAGTGGCACCTGCCCGCCGCCAGCGGTGGGCAGATAGATATCCTGCAGCGACTGGACCGAATTCTGCAGCTTGGGATCGGCTTCCAGGATCACGCGGCGCTGGCTGGACTGGGTGAAGATGGTGGTGATGATGCGCTGGCCAAAACTGTCATACAGCGCATTGTCGATGGTGGCGGAGGTGACGCCGAACCGCGCCGCCGTGTCGCGGTCCACATTCAGATAGGCCGAAAGCCCCTTGTCCAGGAATGAGGTGGAGACGTTGCGCACCGCCTTCTGCTTGACGAGCTCGGCCATCAGCTTGGGCACGAACTGGTTGAGCGAAGCGCTGGTCGCGGCCTGCAGCACGAACTGATACTGGGCGCGGGAGACCACCGAATCGGTCGTCAGGTCCTGCACCGGCTGAAGATAGAAGGTGATGCCGGGGATGCTGTGAGCATCCTCCATCAGCCGCTCCATCACCTCGCTCACGCCATCGCGGTCTTCCTTGGGCTTGAGGTTGATCAGGAAGCGGCCGCTGTTCAGCGTGTTGTTGGTGCCGTCCACGCCAATGAAAGAGGACAGGCTGGCGACATCGGGATCGGCCAGCAGCTTGGCGGCCAGCTGCTGCTGGCGCTTGGACATGGCGTCGAACGAAACGGTGGGGCCGGCCTCGGTGATGGCCTGGATGAAGCCGGTGTCCTGCAGGGGGAAGAAGCCCTTGGGGATGGCGGCATACAGCACCACCGTCAGCACCAGTGTGGCGACTGCCCCCAGCAACGTCAGCTTCTGGTGCTTGAGAACCCAGATCAGCAGCCGGTCATATTCTGCGACCAGGCGCTCGTAATAGCCTTCGATGCGCTTCTGGATGCCGCTTTCGCGCTTTTCATCCTCCGAATGCGTGCGCAGCAGCTTGGCGCAAAGCATGGGCACCAGGGTCAGCGACACCACCGCCGAGATCAGGATGGTAACCGACAAAGTCACGGCGAATTCGCGGAACAGCCGCCCCACCACTTCCTGCATGAACAGCAGCGGGATCAATACCGCGATCAGCGACACGGTCAGCGACACGATGGTGAAGCCGATTTCACCGGCGCCCTTCATGGCGGCGTTATAGGGCGTCTCGCCCTTTTCGATATAGCGGCTGATATTCTCGATCATCACGATGGCGTCGTCGACCACAAAGCCGGTGGAAATGGTCAGCGCCATCAAGGACAGGTTGTTGAGCGAATAGCCCATAAGATACATGACCGCGAAGGTGCCCACGATCGACAGCGGCACCGACAAGGACGGGATGAAGGTGGCGGGAAGACTGCCCAGGAAGCAGTAGATCACGATCACCACCAGCACGACGGCCAGCATCAGCTCGAACTCGACGTCCGCCACCGAGGCGCGGATGGTCTCGGTGCGGTCGGTCAGGACTTTCACATCCACCGAACGGGGCAGGCCTGCCTGGATCTGGGGCAACATTTCCTTGATGGAATCCACCACCTGGATAACGTTGGCGCCGGGCTGGCGCTGCACATTGATCAGCACCGCCGGTGTCTTGTTCGCCCAGCTCGAAAGCTTGCTGTTCTCAGCGCCCTGCACCACGTTGGCGACGTCGCGCAAATAGACGGGCGCGCCGTTCTTGAAGGCCACCACGATTTCCTTGTAGGCGTCGGCGTCCTGCAGCTGGTCGTTGGCGTTGATGGTGTAGGACTGGGTGGCGCCGTCAAAGCTGCCCTTGGGCTGATTGGCGTTGTTGTTGGCGATGGTGGTGCGCAAATCGTCGATGTTCAGGCCCAGCGACGCCAGTCGTTGCAGGTTGGCCTGCACCCGCACGGCCGGCTTCTGGCCGCCGGAAATGCTGACCAGGCCCACGCCGTAAAGCTGGGAGATTTTCTGGGCGATGCGGGAATCGGCCAGCTCTTCCACCGTGGTGATGGGAAGGCTGGTGGAACTGACCGCCAATGTGATCACCGGCGCGTCGGCGGGATTGACCTTGGCATAGACCGGCGGCGCCGGCAGCAGCGTATTGGGAAGCAGGCTGTTAGAGGCGTTGATCGCCGCCTGCACTTCCTGTTCGGCGATATCCAGCGACAGGGACAGGTCGAACTGCAGGGTGATGACCGAAGACCCGGCCGAGGAGACGGACGACATCTCCTTCAGGCCCGGCATCTGGCCGAACTGCTTTTCCAGCGGCGCGGTGACCGAGGTGGTCATCACATCGGGACTGCCGCCGGGCAGGAAGGTCTGCACCTGGATCGTGGGATAATCCACTTCCGGCAAGGCCGACAGCGGCAGGAACTTGTAGCCGGACAGACCCACCAGCAGGATGGCGATCATCAGCAGGGAGGTCGCGACAGGACGCTCGATGAAGGGCGCCGAGATATTGGCGCCGCTCTGGGGTTCAGGCGAAGGCTGGGGGCTTGGGCCCGCTGGCGTAACGGTCACGGCCGGGCGCCGCCGCCGCCCCCACGGCGCCCGCCGCCGCCACGGCGCATCTGGGACATCGCCTTGGAACAGTCGGCGCTCAGATCATCGCGGTTCTGGAACAGGCACATGCGCATCTCGCGGCTCCCCGGCTTGGCGTCGGGGCAAAGCTTCTTGAGGTCCGTGCCGCAAGCCTTGACCACCGCGGCACGCGCCTGGGCGAGGCGCGCGGCACGGGCGGCATCATTCTCGCCGCCGGAAGGCGCGGTGATCTTGGCGTTCTGGTTGGGAATCTCGACGTCCGCGCCATCGCGCAGGCGGTCGGCGCCGTCCACCACCACCGTGTCACCGGGCTTCACGCCGGACAGAACCTGGATGTTACTGCCGTCCTGCACACCGGTTTTCACGTCGCGTTGGGTAACGGTCTTTTCCGGCGTCACCACAAAGACGAAGCTGCCGTCGGCGCCGCGCTGGATGGCGGCCACCGGCACAATGGTCTGGTTGTGCAGCGTTTCCACGAACAGCTTGATGTTCACGAACTGGGCGGGAAACAGCTTGTTGTCCTTGTTGTCGAACAAGGCGCGCAACTTCACCGAGCCGGTGGTGGGATCCACCACCGTGTCCACCGCCGACAGGTTGCCGGATGTTATCTTGTTGGTCTGGCTGCGGTCATAGACATCCACCGGCAGGGTGGCGCCGCTGTCCACCCGCGACACGACCTTGCCGACGCTGTCCTCAGGGATCGTGAACAGCACGCTCATGGGATCCAGCTGGGTCACCACCACAATGCCGTTGGACTGACCCGCCTGCACGATATTGCCGATATCCACCAGATGAATGCCGGCGCGACCCTCCACCGGCGAAACGATGTTGGTATAGCCCAGGTTGATGCGTGCGGTTTCGACATTGGCCTGGTCGGACACCACGATGCCTTCGGTGGAGCGTACGGTCGCGGCCTGGGTCGCTACCTGCTGCTGGGCAATGGCGTTCTGCGCCAGGAGCGCCTGGTAGCGCTGCAAGTCGACCTTGGCGTTGGCGAGCGTGGCGGCATCGCGCGCCAGCTGGCCGCGCGCCTGGTCCAGCGCCGCCTGATAGGGACGCGGATCGATCTGGGCCAGCGTCTCGCCGGCCTTGACCATCTCGCCTTCGGTGAAATTGATCTTGATCAGCATGCCACCGACCTGCGGGCGCACCGTGGCGGTCGAAAGCGGCGTCACCGTGCCCAGCGCATTGAGCGTCACGTTGATGTCGCCGGTGATGGCCCTGGCCACGCCCACCGGCTGAGCGCCCTGATTGATCAGACCGCGGCGGCCCTGGTTCTTGGCCGGATAGATCGCCCAGATCAAAAGCGCCAGAAGCGCCAGCCCGACCGCGAACCACACCACACGCGACAACCGCGGATTGCGCGAGCTCCAGCTTTTGACAGCAACCCAGGCGCGGCCGACCGGTCCGGGCGCGGGCTGGGCCGCGCGCTCAAAATCACCGGGGGAGCGATCGATATTCATCCGTTCAATCCGTGTCACAAAAGGGCCCTAAAGCCCAAGGAAAGTGAATATGTCAAATGGGTTAGCAGCGCGAAGCTGAACGCAGTGTGAACTATACCCTCAACGGGTTGGAGCTGATATAGCCGCCCAGTAAGGGAGAAATATGTCGCAAGTGTCCCAACAACTGGTACGGCTGGCGCAATAACGCTATGCCGGGCCCCGACCGGTTCCCGGCCCCATAAAAAGAACAGGCGAATTCGTGCTTCTCGGCATTTTTCATTGGTTCATTCATGACGCGCGTGACTGGGTCACCGTTACCGCCCACGCCCATCCTTACTGGGTATTCCCCATCGCCTTCGCCATCGCCTTTTCGGAATCCTTTGTCGGCGTCTCGTTCATCGTTCCTGGAACGATCCTGTTGCTCACCCTGGGCGGGGTTATAGGCGCAACGCATATTGGACTTTTCCCGGCCATAGCCGGAGCGATCACCGGTTCGATCGTTGGAGACTGGATTTCGTGGTGGATCGGGTTCCACTACCACCACAAAATCGTCCATTTCTGGTTGTTTCGGCGTTTCGAAGACCAGATCGAAAAGGGACTCCAGTTCTTTCATCGCTGGGGCACCTGGGCGATCTTTATCGGCCGCTTCATGGGACCTTTCCGTGCAACCGTGCCGTTGGTGGCCGGCATGTCCGAACTGGAATTCTGGCCTTTCATGATTGCCAACGCCGCCTCTGCGGTGATCTGGGCAGTCGCTTTGCTGGCCTTCCCTGCCATGGCCGCGCATTACCTTCTGACCTAACCATCTGATTTAAAAGTTATTTTTCGGTAAGGTCGGCCTTTAAAGGGCTTGGCCCGACCCTGCCTGTCCGTGCGCGGGCCCAAAATGGGACCGCCTTCACGGTTAATTGGCCCCACGGCCGTCCGGCGGATGCAAAAACCGCCCGTTTTGATACCAAAAAGGGCGAAAAGCCCGAGTTCCCGCTGGCCCGCCTCCTGCATCACCCCCTCACGAAGTCATAGCCCCAAGGCTGGAACGTGAGCAGGCAACAGACGTCCGAAGCGGTAATGAAGGCGGTTTTCCCCGCCTTTGACGGATTTGGCCTGACCGTAACCCATAGCGGCCAATCTGAAGCCATCGACACCAAGCGGCTGCTGGATGTGGCCCTGGCCGGCATGCTGGTGGTGCTCCTCAGCCCGATCCTGGCGCTGGTGTCACTGGCCATCATGCTGGATTCGGCCGGCCCGCTGGTGTTCTGCCAGATGCGCACCGGGTTGAACGGCAAGAAATTCGGCATCCTGAAATTCCGCTCCATGCATGTCATGGAAGACGGCGCCCAGGTGCAGCAGGCGGTCCAGGGCGATGCCCGCGTCACCCGCGTCGGCCGCATCATCCGCAAATTCTCGCTGGACGAACTGCCCCAGCTTTTCAACGTCCTGGCCGGCGACATGTCGCTGGTGGGTCCGCGCCCTCATGCGGTGGCGCATGACATCCAGTATGGCGCCGAGATTTCCAACTATGCGGTTCGCTTCCAGGTCAAGCCGGGCATCACCGGTTGGGCCCAGGTGAACGGCGCGCGCGGCGCCACGCCCACCACCGACATCATGCAGGCCCGCGTGAACCTGGACGCCTGGTATGTCGAGCATGCCGGCCTGATGCTGGACCTGTTGATCCTGGCGCGCACCCCGCTGGTCGTTCTGCGCACAAGGAATGCGGTCTGATGCGCGCGGCACTCCCATCTTCGGCCATCCCCGCGCAGTACGAAGTGCCCGCCCAGCCGCAGCTGGAAGCGGCCAATGATTCCTATACCGAGGTCACGGTCGGCGGCATCGCCACGGCCTGCCTGTCGCGCGATGGCCTGGCCCGCATGATGCTGCAGGACTGCCTGGACGCCCGTTCCAATCCGAACCGCCAGCCCAAGCTGGTCTTCGCCTCCAACGGCCATGCCATCGCTTTGGCGGCGCAGGACGAAGCCTTCCGCTTCACCTTCGAACAGGCCGACATCATCCATGCAGACGGCCAGGCCGCTGTGTTCGCCTCGCGCATGACCGCCACCCCGATTCCAGAGCGCAGCGCCACCACCGACTTCATCCATGACGCCTCGAAAGTCGCCGCCCAGCATGGCTTGCGTTTCTTTGTTCTGGGCGCCACCGAGGAAGCCAATGCCGAAGCGGTGCGCGTCCTGCGTGAGACCTATCCCGGCCTTCAGATCGTGGGCCGCCGCCATGGCTATTTCGGCCGCGACGAAGAAGACGAGATCTGCGACGAGATCAACCTGACCCAGCCCGACGTGGTGTGGGTGGGCCTGTCGGTGCCGCTGGAATATGAATTCGCGGTCCGCAACAAGACCCGCCTGCGCGCCGGCTGGCTGGTGACCTGCGGCGGCTGCTACAATTTCGTCACGGGCGCCTACAAGCGGGCGCCCGGCTGGATGCAGGCCTGCGGCCTGGAATGGCTGTTCCGGCTGGTAAAAGAGCCCAAAAGGCTGTTCTGGCGCTATGCGGTAACCAACCCGCTTGCGATATTTTTACTTTTGACGCGCACAAGTTCCCTGCAAACGGCGCAGTAGGCTGCCCATGACGGTTTCGGACATCGCGCGGACGCAGGCCCCTCGCTGGCGCATGACCGGCGGGATGCCAAGCGGCATGTTCGGCACCATCCTGAGGTACGGCCTGTCGGCATCCGGCCCGGTCGCGGTATCGGCAGCGCATTTCATCGCCTCCCTGATCTTCCTGCGCGCCCTGCCGGCGCATCAATTCGGCCTGTTTTCCTTCGTCATGGTGGTGGTTTCGTTCGGCATGAGTCTGAACGTGTCGCTGATCGTGGTGCCGATCACCCGCAATCTGGTCACCGGCGAGGCGGTACCGCGCACAATCTGCTTCCAGATGAACTGGCTGGTGTGCGGCGGCTTTGCCGCCTTGCTGTTTGCCGCCCTGATGACCGGCGGCGCGCCGTTGCGCGAGGCGGCCCTGTTGGCGCTGTTCGCCGGCGCTTTCACCTTTCGCTGGTTCTCGCGCTGTGTCGCCTATGTCAACGGCCGCATGGCCAATGCCATTACCTCCGACATCCTCTACAGCCTGCTGGTCATTGGAACCCTGGGGCTGCTGGAATTGACGCAGCGTGTGAGCTTCAGCCTGGGCAGCGAGATGATGCTGCTGTCGGCGCTCGTCGCTCTGGTCCCCTTCGGCGCGGGTTTCTTCCGCGAGCAGCTCGCGGCGCTGCGCGGCAATCCGACGGCCTATTGGCCGGTGTTCAAGGACCTGACGCGCTGGTCGCTGATGGGCGTGATCCTGACCGAGCTGACCGTGAACGCTCATGCCTATCTTGTCACCTTCATCGCCGGTCCCAGCGCCTTCGCGCTGCTGGCGCTTGGCATGCTGCTCATGCGGCCCGCCGCCCTGATGCAGTCGGCCCTGCCCGACCTGGAACGGCCCGCCATGTCGCGCGCCATTGCCGCCAGGGACATGTCGCACCTGTCGCGTATCCGGCGTCATTTCACTTTCGGCTTGGGTGCCGCCTGGGTCGCCAACATGCTGCTGTGCGCCGCGCTGCTGCTGTTCTTCCCCGCCTTGCTGCTGAAAAAGGGCTATGCCCTGCACGATGTGGTCATGGTGGCGGTGATCAGCGCGTTGATCATGGCGATCCGCGCCCTGCGCACCCCGTTCGCCGTGCTGCTGCAGGCTGCCGGGCAGTTCAAGGAACTGGCGAACATCGGCACAGTGTCGGCGGCGGTTTCTGTCGTCGTAACCTTGGTTTTGCTTGTCGCTTTCGGTCCTATCCCTTCGCTGGGCGGCATTGTGCTGGGCGAACTGGTGATCCTGGCCAAAGTGCGCAGCATGGCGCGCGACTGGAAGGCTCAACAAGCGGGACTGTGCCATGCGTGACAGCGTCATCATCTGCATTCCGACCTTCAAGCGCCCCAAGATGCTGGCGCGCCTGCTGGAGGCCATCGCCGCACTGGAAACCGATGCCGATGTCTGCGTGCTGGTGGCCGACAATGACGCCGAAGGCCATGCGGGACTGGATTTCTGCAACGGCCTGGCCGGCTATCGCTGGCCGCTCTCGAGCGTGGTCGCGGACAAGCGCGGCATCGCCCAGGTGCGCAACACACTGATCGAGAACGCCCTCAAGACCGATGCCCAGTTCATCGCCATGATTGACGATGACGAATGGCCGCAAAAGGACTGGATCAGCCAGTTCCTGAAAACCGCCCATGAAACCCGGGCCGATGTGCTGCAAGGCTCCATCCTGTTCGGCCAGTCCTCCGCCGCCGACGGCCATGGCGATATTCGCCGCCCCACCGGGCCCATTGCCATGCTGCAGGGCGCCGGCAACCTGCTGATCGCCCGCGCCACCTTGACCGAAATGACCGCGCCCTGGTTCGACCCCCAGTTCGCCCTGTCAGGCGGCGAGGACCAGGACTTCTTTGTCCGCCTGCAGCGCGCCGGCAAGCGCTTTGCCTGGTCGGACGAGGCCCGCGCCCATGGCG
>JBBQBL010000018.1:0-21198 GCA_038317805.1 Micropepsales bacterium | reverse complement strand
CGCGTCGGGTTGCCTGAACATGGCCTATGACAGTGACATTGACGGCCTGATGACCCGCACCGCCACGCGTCCCATTCCGATGGGCTATGTGGCGCGGGAAGATGCGCTGGCGTTCGGCTGGACCCTTTCGGTGGCGGCCGTCTCCACCATGGGCCTGTTCGTGAACTTCCTGGCGGCGGGCCTATTGGCCTTCACCGTCTTCTTCTATGTCGTGGTCTATACGCTTTGGCTCAAGCGCCGCACGCCGCAGAACATCGTGATCGGCGGACTGTCGGGCGCGCTGCCGCCGGCCATCGGCTGGGCCTCGGTCACCGGCGACCTGTCGCTGGCGCCGCTGCTGCTGGTGGCGATCATCTTCATGTGGACGCCGCCGCATTTCTGGGCGCTGTCGCTGTGGCGGTCGCAGGACTATGCCAATGCCGGCGTGCCGATGCTTCCCGTGGTCAGCGGCAAACCACATACCCGTTTCCAGATCCTGCTCTATACGCTGGTGCTTGTGCCGCTAGGCATCCTGCCGGCTTTCCTGCATATCGGCGGGCCGCTGTATCTGGCCGCCTCGGCCGGGATCGGCCTGTGGTTCCTGTGGGAAGCCATCGGCACTTATCGCGAGACCAATGAAACCAAGGAGCCCGCGGCTCACCGCCTGTTCGGTGTGTCGCTGGTGTATCTGACGGCGCTGTTCGCAACCCTCATCATTGAGAAGCTTGCCGGAATTCCGGCACTGGCTTTGTGGTCGTGAGGGATGACGATGCAGACCGCGCGCGTCGCAAACGCAATATCGCACTGGGGCTCACGCTCTTCGGTGTGGTCATACTGTTTTATCTGATGTCGATCGTGCAATGGCACGATCATACCGGCCACTAGAGGGGCACCGCCTATGAGCAGCGATGTGAAGCACGATTATCACCTGGTGGATCCCAGCCCGTGGCCCGTGGTCGGCTCGATCTTCGCCTTCACCATGATGGTGGGCGCGGTGTTCTGGATGAACAAGGATTACACCGGCTTCTGGGGCCTGCCGCTCAACGGCTCGCCGGTGATCTGCCTGATCGGTCTGGCCGGTGTGCTCTACACCATGGCCGGCTGGTGGCGCGACGTGATCAAGGAATCGGTGGTGCTGGGCAACCACACCCCGGTGGTGAAGCTGCATCTGCGCTACGGCATGCTGCTGTTCATCGCTTCCGAAGTGATGTTTTTCGTCGCCTGGTTCTGGGCTTATTTCAACGCCGCCATCTTCCACAATGACGTGGGCGTGTCGGCTTGGCCGCCGGCCGGCATCGTTACGCTGGACCCGTGGCACTTCCCGCTGCTGAACACCCTGATCCTGCTGACCTCGGGCACCACGGTGACCTGGGCGCATCACGCCATCCAGACCGGCGACCGCAAGGGCGCGATCCAGGGCCTGGTCCTGACCGTGATCCTGGGCCTGACCTTCACCTGCGTGCAGGCTTACGAATATGCCCACGCGCCGTTCACCTTCGGCTTCAACAACCTGGCGCTGGTGCCCTTCGCCGAAGGCTCCGCCCATGCGTTGCTGGCGGCGGGCGCGGGCAACTTCCAGGCGATCTATGGCTCGACCTTCTTCATGGCGACCGGCTTCCACGGCTTCCATGTCATCGTCGGCACCATCTTCCTGGCGGTCTGCCTGTTCCGCGCCATCGCGGGCCAGTTCACCCCGACCCGCCACTTCGGCTTCGAAGCGGCGGCCTGGTACTGGCACTTCGTGGACGTGGTGTGGCTGTTCCTGTTCGCCTGCATCTATGTGTGGGGCGAAGGCCCGCTCGTGCAGGGCTAGTGGCGCCTCCCAACACAGCACGTGCGATTTTTCTCGGCCTCTGTCCGCAATGCGGGCAGGGGCCGTTGTTTGACGGCTATATCGCACTGAAAAAACAGTGCCCGGCCTGCGGCCTGGATTACGCCATGTTCGATGCCGGTGACGGGCCGATGGTGTTCGGCATCCTGATCGTGGGTGCCATCGTTTGCGGACTGGCGCTGTGGGTGGAGTTCCGCTTCCAGCCGCCGCTGTGGGTCCATGCCGCGCTGTGGCTGCCGCTCATCTGTCTTTTGACCGCGATCTTCCTGCGCCTGTCCAAGTCGGCGCTGCTGGTGCTGCAATACAGGCACAAGGCCGGCGAGGGCCGGCTTGGAGAATGAGGCAGGGCGAATGACCTTTCGTCCTTACCCCGGACTGACCATCGCCTGCGCAATCTTGTTCGCGATCCTGTGTGGGCTGGGCACCTGGCAGCTTGAGCGGCTGCAGTGGAAGCTGGCGCTGATCGCGCGGGTGAACAGCCACATGGCCGCCGCGCCGGTGCCGCTGGATACGATCAAGGCGATGCAGCCGGACGAAGCCCAATATCGCCGCGTCACGCTCGATGGCCGTTTCGATCATGCCCATGAGTCTTACGTCTTCACCACCGATGCCGGCGATCCGGTTTATCATGTGCTGACGCCGTTCATCACCGAGGGTGGCCGCGTGCTGATGGTGGATCGCGGCGAGGTGACGAAGGAAAAACTCGATCCCGCCACCCGGTCCGCCGGCAACATCGCCGGTCGCACCGAGGTGACCGGCGTGTGGCGGGTGCCCGATGCCCCCGGCGCCTTTACCCCTGCGCCCGACCCGGCGCATCGCATCTGGTATTCGCGCGACCTGAAGGGCATCGCCGCCGCCGATCACCTGACCCTGGCCGCGCCGGTGGTGATCGAGGCCGACAGCACCCCCAACCCCGGCGGGTTGCCGCGCGGCGGGCAGACCGTGGTTAGCTTCCGCAACCAGCATCTCAGCTATGCCGTGACCTGGTATGGGCTGGCGATTTGCCTGCTAGGTGTCTGGTTTGCCTATCATATTTCCAGGGGCCGGATCGGCCTCAAATAAGTGGTTTGGGTGCGAATCCCGCCCTATAACCCCTTGGCGATGCAGTTCATTTCCACCCGGGGCCAGGCGCCCCGCGCTTCCTTTTCCGATGTTCTCCTGGCCGGCCTGGCGCCGGACGGCGGCCTGTATCTGCCGGAAAGCTGGCCGCAACTCAGCGCCGCGCAGATCGCTGATTTCGCGGGCAAGCCTTACCAGACCGTGGCCTATGAAGTGCTGTCGCGCTTTGCCGGCGCGTCCTTCACGCCGGACGAGTTGAAGGCGGACATCCAGGCTGCCTATGCCGGATTTGAATCGCCGGTCATCGCACCGCTGCGTTCCATCGCACCGTCCTCGAACGGCAGCCAGTATCTGCTCGAGCTGGTCCACGGCCCCACCGTCGCCTTCAAGGATATTGCGCTGCAGATTCTGGGGCGGCTGTTTGCCCGGGCGCTGACGCGGCGCGGCGGCAAGGTCACCATTGTCGCCGCCACCAGCGGCGATACCGGCTCGGCCGCGATCGCGGCGCTGGGCGGGCTGCCCAACATCGAAGTCTTCGTGCTTCATCCGCGCGGCCGCGTCAGCGAAGTTCAGCGCAAGCAGATGACGACCAGCCCGCACGCCAACGTCCACAACATCGCGCTGGAAGGCAGCTTCGACGACGCACAGGGCCTGGTGAAGGACCTGTTCGCCCAGACCGAGTTCGCGCACCAGATCGGCCTCACCGCGGTCAATTCGATCAACTTTGCCCGGATCGCGGCACAGTCGGTCTATTACTTCACGGCCACGGCGGCACTGGGCAAACCCGCCACCTTCGTGGTGCCCACCGGCAATTTCGGCGACGTGTTTGCTGGCGAAGCCGCCCAGCGCATGGGCCTGAACGTGGCGCGGCTGGTGATCGCCACCAACGCCAACGACATCATGGCCCGCGCGCTGAACGAGGGCATCTATGCCTCGGGGGCGTCGCACGCCACCTTGAGCCCGTCCATGGACATCCAGGTGGCGTCCAACTTCGAGCGCGCGCTGTTTGAAGCCTGTGGCCGCGACGGCGACTGGGTGGCCGCCGCCATGTCCGACTTCGCGCGCGACCGCAAGCTGGTGCTGCCGGCGCCGGTGCTGGAGCAATTGCGCGCCCGTTACAGCGCCTATGCCTGCAACGATGATGACACCATCGCCACCATCACGGCGGTGGCGGCAGAGACCGGGCAGGTGATCGATCCCCACACCGCCGTGGCCGTGCATGCCGCGCGCCGCCTCCATGCCTCGTCCACGCCGATTGTCATTCTCTCCACCGCCCACGCGGCCAAGTTCCCCGATGCGGTGGCCCGCGCGACGGGGCGCAATCCCGACATGCCGGCCGGGCTGAAAAAGCTCATGGACCTGCCCGAAAAGCTGGATTTTCTGCCCAACGACCTGTCTTTGCTTCGCAAGTTCATCTCCAATAGACTGGGGCTATGACCTTGGAAATATCCAGACTTACCAATGACTTGACGGTGGTTTCCGACCCGATGCCGGGGCTTGAAAGCGTCGCCTTGGGCATCTGGGTGAACACCGGCAGCCGCAACGAAGACCCGGCGCAAATGGGCGTGTCCCACATGCTGGAGCACATGGCCTTCAAGGGCACCACCACGCGCAGTGCCCGCGCCATTGCTGAAGAGATCGAAGCCGTCGGCGGCGTGCTCAACGCCTATACCAGCCGCGAACAGACCGCCTTCCATGCCCGTGTTCTGAAGGCCGATGTGCCGCTGGCGCTGGACATGATTGGCGACATCCTGACCAACCCGACCTTCGAGCAGGCCGAGCTGGAGCGCGAGCGTCAGGTGGTGCTGCAGGAACTGGGTCAGGCGCGCGATACGCCCGACGACATCGTGTTCGATCACCTGCAATCGGCCATCTTCAAGGACCAGCCGCTGGGCTGGCCGATCCTGGGCGAAGAAGCCACGGTCAACGCCTTCAACCGCGACATGCTCAAGTCCTACATGGCCTCGCATTACCGGCTGGACGGCATGACCTTGATTGCCTCGGGCGCGGTCAACCACGCCGATATCGTGAAACTGGCCGAAGAAAAATGTGCCGGCCTCAACAAGGGCGCGGTGCCGTCTTACGCGCCGTCCCGCTACACCGGCGGTGATTTCCGCGAAGTCTCGGATCTGGAACAGGCGCATGTCGTTTACGCCTTTCCCGGTCTGTCCAATGCCGATCCCGATTATTTCGTGGCCCAGATCTATGCCACCGCATTGGGCGGGGGCACATCTTCGCGCCTGTTCCAGGAAGCGCGCGAGAAGCGCGGCCTCTGCTATTCCATCTATGCTTTTTCCAACGGCTTCCAGGACAGCGGGTTCCTGGGTGTCTATGCCGGCACCGGCGAAACGGAAGCAGCGGAAATATCCGCCGTCATCGCCGGCGAGATGGACGCCATTGCCGGCAACCTGACCGAGGCGGAAGTCGCCCGCGCCCGCGCCCAGCTGAAAGTATCGCTGCTGATGGGCATGGAACGGCCGGGCACCCGCGCCGAGCATATAGCCGGCCAGCTCTTTTCCCTCGGCCGGGTGCAGCCGGCGGCGGAAATCGTGGCGCAGTTGGATGCCATCGATGCGGCGGCGGTGAAGCGCTATGCCGCGACGGTGATGCAGGCGGGCAGCCCCACCATTGCGGGCATGGGTCCGGTCCAGAAACTGGAACCCCATGCGGCGTTCGCGCGCCGCTTCGGCGTCACCATCGCTGACGCGGCGGAATAATGGTCAAGGCCGCTTTCGCAAAGACCAGCCCCATCGCCTTCATGCGCGGGCTCACCTTTCCGGGCGGCCAGCAGCCGGTCATCCACGGGCAGGGCATCTATCTGCGCTATCCGCGCATCGCCGATTATCCGGTATGGAGCAAGCTGCGCGCCGAAAGCCGCGAATTCCTCACGCCATGGGAACCGGTCTGGGCCGATGACGAGCTGACGCGGGGCGCGTTTCGCCGCCGCATCAAGCGTTACCAGAAAGAGACGCGCCTGGATTCGGCCTATGTCTTCTTTGTGATCCGCGCCAGCGACGATGCGCTGCTGGGTGGCTGCACCCTGTCCAATGTGCGGCGCGGCGTCACCCAATGCTGTACCCTGGGCTACTGGGTCGGATCGAAATTCGCCAATCAGGGCCACATGACCAAGGCGGTGAAGGCGCTGGTGCCCTTCATCTTCCGCACCCTGGGGCTGCACCGCATTGAAGCCGCCTGCCTGACCGGCAACCTGGCCTCGCAGAAGCTGCTGGCCCGCTGCGGGTTCCGCCAGGAAGGCCTGGCGCGCCGCTACCTGCTGATCAACGGGGAATGGGCCGATCACCTGCTATTTGCTTTGCTCAAGGAAGAAGCGCAGCTAGGTTAGCGCGCGGCCGGCGACACAGAGATTCATGAACAGATTTCGCCGCTTAATGATTGCCTGCGTTGCGCTTCTGGCGGCGGCGCCGGCGCTTGCCGCGCCGCCCGCTACCAAGCCCGCGCCGCAAGCCCCCCAAGTCAATTTCGGCAAGACCGACAATGTGCTGGAACTGAAATCGGCCTTGTCGCCCTACAAGGCGCCGGGCGGCGCCGAAGATGACGGCTCCAGCTGGTACATCGTGCAGGTCAGCAATGACTCGGTGCGCCCCGCCACGCGCGTGCTGCTGGCGGGCCAGCCGCCGCGCGCCGCGCTATCCCTGTTGCCGCGCCGCAGTCGGCCCGCGATCCTGGCGTTGGCCAGTTCGGATTCAGGCACGGTGGTGGAAACCGCCTCCGCTTACGGCCGCCGCGCCTGGCGCGTGATCGTGCCGCCTGTGTCCACGGTGGGCCTCGCCATCCGTGTCGGCTCGGCCGACAGCCCGCCCGCCATCGGCGCCTGGACCGAGCCGGCTTTGTCCTCGCACAACCGCCAGCTGGCGATATTCATCACCGCGGTCGGGGCCCTGATCGCGGCTGCGGCGCTGATCACCGGCGGCCTTGCGGTTTTAATCGGTCATGCCGCGCCGCGCTGGGTGGCGATCACGCTGTTGATGCTGCTGGCAAGCTGGCTGTCGGGCACCGGCATGTTCGACGGCAACCTGGCCACCCGCATTGGCGGGCCCTTCGGCCTGTCAGCCTTCCTCACCGCGCTGGCGCTGGCGGCAGGCGTGCAGCTGGCCAATGCCATTATCCCGGTGCGCGAAACCTGGCCAAAATACGAAAAGCATTTTCGCCGCACAGTCTGGGGCCTGATTGCGCTGGGCGCGGCGGCCTATCTGGGCCTGCCGGGCGCCACCTTGCTGACCGACATCGCCATCGTTCTGGGCTCGATCGCGGTTGCGGCCTATCTGGTCTATTGCGGCCGCAGCGGCCACAAGGCGGCGCAGGTCATCGCCCCCAGCGCCGGTGCTTTCGCATTGGTCGCCTTGGCCGCCGCGGTCATGGCGGTCGGCGGGCTTGGCGAAAATCTCACCGGTCCGGCAGCGACCGGCGGCTTTGCGGCGGCGGGCGCGATCCTGCTGGCGCTGGCGGTGATCGCTTCGGAAGAAATCGCCGTGTTGCCGTTCCTGCACGGTTCCTATGCCGCCAAGCTGCTGGAAGAACAGGCGCCGGACGAGGAAGCCCCCATCGACATCAACGCGCCTTTCAACAGCCTGGCGCGCGCCGCCATCGGCGCGGCGCATCAGGGGGTGTTCGACCTGGATTTCCGCGCCGGGCTTCTGACCTTGTCGACCGAAGCCGCCCAGATGGTGGGACTGTCAATGCATGAAACCACCCTGTCGCACGGCGACTGGGTGACCCACGTCCATCCGGAGGACCGCGAAATCTATACCCGCGCGCTGGAGGAATATCGCCAGCGTCCCGGCCTGGCGTTCCGGCTGGAATTCCGCGCCCGTGGCGGCAGCGGTCCCTACCGCTGGCTGGAGCTGCGCGCCACCATCGTCAGCGAACAGGATGTGCCGTCCGACTGCCTGGGGCTTATTTCCGATGTCACGCAGCGCAAGGAAGCCGAATTCGCGCAACTGGCGGCCGAAAGCGAGCGCAAGCGCGATGCCGCCCTGCCGCGCGACGCGCTGACCGGCCTGGGCAACCGCGTTGCGTTGATGGAAGCGTTGGACGCGTTGGGCGACGGCTTCGACAAATCGCTGTTCGCGCTGCTGGACATTGACCGTTTCAAGGCCATTCACGGCAGCCTGGGCGATGCCGGCGCCGACAGCATTCTCAAGATGGCGGCCGAACGCCTGTCGAGCCTGGGCGAGCCGGCACAGATATTCCGCGTCGGCGGCGACAGCTTCGCACTTCTGTTTCCCAATCCCCGTCGCGCCCCCCAGCCCATCGGCAACGCGCTGGCGGAAGCCTGCGGCAAGCCCTATGCCGTTTCGGGCCGCGAAGTGTTCGCACCCTGCAGCGTGGGCATGGCGAACGGCCAGCAGAGCGAAGATCCCTTTGCCCTCATCAAGAATGCCGAACTGGCACTGATCGCCGCCAAGCGCCAGGGCGGCGCCTGCGCGCGGGTCTATTCCGCGGAACTGGAAATCCTGGCGCCGGGCGACAGCGTGGCGCTGGAAAGCGAGCTGCGCCATGCCCTGACCGCCGATCAGCTGGATGTCTTCTACCAGCCCATCATCCGGCTGGCGGACCGCTCGGTGGCAGGGTTTGAAGCGCTGCTGCGCTGGCAGCATCCCATCAAGGGACTGATCTCGCCCGGCGACTTCATTGCCCATTCCGAGGAAACCGGATTGATCGTGGAGCTGGGGCGGTTCGCACTGGAGCGCGCCGCCGCCGACCTGGCGCACTGGCAGCGCTATTTTCCGCTCAAGCCGCCCCTGTTCGTCAGCGTCAACTTCTCCCGCCGCCAGTTGAAGGATGCCGGGTTCGAAGCGCTGCTCAAGACCATTCTCAGCGGCAGCGGCATCGCCGAAGGCACCCTGAACCTGGAAATCACCGAAAGCGCCATCGCCGCCGACACGAAGATGCCCCAGATCATGGCGCGCATCCGCGCCGCCGGCGCCGGGCTGTCGATCGATGATTTCGGCACCGGCGCCAGCACCCTCAGCGAATTCCGCAACCTGCCGGTGGATACGGTCAAGATCGACAAGGCCTTCCTGGCACGCCACGGCGGCACCGATATCGACACCGATGGCGAAGTGGTGCTGTCGGGCATCGTTTCCATGGCCCACGAGCTCAAGCGCGCGGTGGTGGCCGAAGGCGTGGAAAGCGAGGCGGATGCCCAGTTTCTTGCCAAAATCGGCTGCGAATTCGGCCAGGGCTATTATTTTTCCCAGCCGCTCGATGGCGCGGCGGCACTGGAATACATTGCCAGACATTACAACGTAGCGGCCGCACCCGAAGTCGGCTGATCCCTCACACACAACGGAGAACACAATGACGATCAAAGTCGGCGACAAAATCCCTTCCGCCACCCTGATGGAAATGCAGGACGGCAAGCCCACGCCCGTGCCTACCGACAGCTTCTTTGCCGGCAAGAAGGTGGCGCTGTTCGCGTTGCCCGGCGCTTTCACGCCCACCTGCTCGGCCAAGCATGTGCCGGGCTTCGTGGCCAACTTCGACGCGCTGAAAGCCAAGGGCGTCAGCGAAATCGCCTGCGTGTCGGTCAACGACGCCTTTGTGATGGGGGCTTGGGGCAAGGACCAGAAGTCCGACGGCAAGGTGCATATGCTGGCCGACGGCAATGGCGATTTCACCCGGGCCCTGGGCCTGGAGATGGACGGCACCAAGTTCGGCATGGGCAAGCGCAGCCAGCGCTATTCCATGATCGTCGATAACGGCGTGGTGACGTCGCTGAATGTCGAAGAGCCGGGCGCGTTCGAAGTTTCCAGCGCCGAATATCTGCTGAGCTCCGGCCAGCTGCCGTAACACTCAACGGCGCGGGATCGCATCCCGCGCCAGTTGATCGGCCCGTTCGTTTTCCGGGTGTCCCGAATGGCCTGCCACCCAGATCCAGCGGATCTGGTGGCGGGCCATTTCGTCATCCAGCGCCCGCCACAGGTCTTCATTCTTGACCGGCTTCTTGTCGGCGGTCTTCCAGCCTTTTCTCTTCCAGTTCAAAATCCATTTCGATGCCCCGTCCATCACATAGCGGGAGTCGGTGTGGATGGTGACCGGGCCGCCATTCTTCAATGCCTTCAGGCCCTCGATCACCGCCATCAGTTCCATGCGGTTGTTGGTGGTGGCCGCTTCGCCGCCGCTCAATTCCTTTTCGTGGCCGTTCGAGCGCAGAATCGCGCCCCAGCCGCCGGGACCGGGATTTCCGCTGCAGGCGCCGTCCGTGAAGATATCAATGGTCGCGCGGCCGGGCGCTTCGCTTCGCTCGCTTGGCCGTCGCTCCGGATCGATCAAAGCCCGTATTCCCGCGCGTGCTTGACCTTGTTGTGGAAGCGCAGCTTCTTGGAATATTCGCGCGGATCTTTGACGCGCACGAGGGCGTTGGGGTCCTGGTTCAGCCAGTCATAGGTGCGCGTCAGCAGGAAACGCAGCGCCGCACCGCGCATCAGCACGGGCAGGGCGGCGATTTCCGCTTCGCTCAGCGGGCGTGCCGCGCGATAGGCGTTGATCACCGCCTGGCCCTTGGTGATGTTGTAGCTGCCGTCCAGTTCAAAGCACCAGCTGTTCAGCATGGTGGCCAGGTCGTAGACGTAGAAATCGTTGCAGGCGAAATAGAAGTCGATCACCCCGCCGACGGCATCGCCCACGAACAGGATATTGTCGGGGAAGAAGTCGGCATGGATCACGCCGCTGGGCAGGTCCTTGGGCCAGGTCGCGGTGATGTCGGCCAGCGAGCCGTTGATCAGCGCGTCCAGACCGTCCTCGATCGTATCGGCGCCGTGAATGGATTCGGCCAGAGGCCGCCAGCCCTTGGGTCCCAGCGCATTGGCACGGCGCAGCGCAAAGCCTTCGCCCGCCTTGTGCAGTCCGGCCAGCGCCGCGCCGCCGGCGGCGCAATGCGCCACATCAGGCCGGCGCAGCGCGATGCCGGTCAGGAAGGTGACGATGGCGGCATTGCGCCGGTTCAGGCTGACCAGTGACTGGCCGTCCTTTGTCTTGACCGGCAGGGGGCAATGCACCCCCGCCTTGGCCAGGTACTCCATCAGTCCCAGGAAGAAGGGCAGGTCTTCGGCGGCGACGCGCTTTTCATACAGGGTCAGGATGAAGGCGCCGCGGTCGGTCTGCAGGTAGAAATTGGAGTTCTCGATACCCTCGGCGATGCCCTTGAAGGACATGGGGGTGCCGATGTCGTAACGCTCCAGCAGCGTCTCCAGCTCCTCGAAACTGACCTCGGTATAAACGGCCATGGCGGCTGAGATTCCTGTCTAAATCATCGGAAAGCTTGGCTTTTCCGGTGTTCTATGCTTTCCATCATGGGACGGCTTGGCTATGGTCCGGCGCCCAAATCGGGTGTCCGGAGGAGTCGGGCCGGGGCGGGGAAAAGTCAAGCGCCACCCCGGTTTTGGGGCAGCCAAGGAAAGAACTGCGTTGATGAATGCCCGCCTGTTCCGCCTTGTCCCGCTGGCAGCCCTGCTGCTGGTGATGGGCTGCACCACCAAGATATCGGTCTGCCCGGTGCCCGCCATCCTGGCCGATACCCAGAGCGTCACCATCTTCCGCCCCGGCACCGTGCCCGACCTGGCCAACGAGCTCTACACCGTGTCGCTGATCAACGCGGAAGGGGACTGCACCTTCAGCACCAAGAATTCGCTGGTGCATGCCTCGCTCGAGCTGACCTTCCGCGCCACCCGCGTGCCGACCAAGGAAGCGGCGACCTATACCGTGCCCTATTTCGTCGTGGTCCATGAGAACGCCAAGATTTTCACCAAGCATCTCTACCGGCTGCGCTTCACCTTCGCGCCAGGCGCCACATCGGTGACGATCAAACAGTCGCCTGACGAACTGGTGCTGCGCGTCTCCAACGGCAAGCTGCCCTGGAACTATCAGGAGATGGCGGGGTTCCAGATGACCCCGGCGCAGATCGAATACAACAAGACCAGGGGCCGCTACGTCCCATGACGTCCTTGTCGGCCGTACTTTCGCGCATCGCCGGTGAGGCGTTCGCCGCGGAAGGGCTTTCGGAAAGTTTCGGGTCCGTCCAGCCGTCCGACCGGCCCGACCTGGCGCAGTTTCAGTGCAACGGCGCGCTGGCAGCGGCCAAGGCCGCCAAGGCCAATCCCCGCGCCATTGCCGAGAAGATCGCCGCCCGGCTGAAAGCCGATCCGCTGTTCGCCAAGGTGGAGATCGCCGGGCCCGGATTCCTGAATTTGGATTTGACCGATGCAGCGCTGAATGCACGCGCCGGCCAGATCGGCGACGGGACGCCCGCGCCCAACGGCAAGACGGTGGTGATCGATTTCGGTGGCCCCAATATCGCCAAGCCGATGGCCGTGCATCACCTGCGCTCGACGATCATCGGCGACTGCCTGCAGCGGCTGTATCGCGCCAATGGCTGGCATGTCGTCAGCGACGTGCATCTGGGCGACTGGGGCCTGCAGATGGGTCAGCTGATCACCGAGATTGAAATCATGGGCAATGCGCCTGTCTATTTCGATCCCAATTTCGTCGGACCATATCCCGAAGAATCGCCCGTCAGCATGGAGGATCTGGAGACGATCTATCCGCGCGCTTCAGCGGCCTGCAAAGCCGATCCGGCGCGGCTGGAAGCGGCGCGCCGCGCCACGGTCGATCTTCAGGCGGGCCGGCTAGGCTATCGCGCCCTGTGGCAGCACTTCGTCAAGGTCACCGAAGTGGGCCTGACGCGTGAGTTCGGCGCCTTGGGCGTGGCGTTCGATCTGTGGAACGGGGAATCCAGTGTGGATGCGCTGATCCCGCCGATGCTGGAAGATCTCAAGGCGCGAGGCCTGACCGAGCTCAGCGAGGGCGCCGTTGTCGTGCCGGTCGCCCGGGATGACGACAAGAAGCCGATGCCGCCGCTGATATTGGTGAAGTCCGAGGGCGGTGTGCTTTACGGCACCACCGACCTGGCCACCATTATCGAACGTGTGCGCGAACAGAATCCCGACCTGATCCTGTATGTGGTCGACCATCGCCAGCACGGACACTTTGAACAGGTGTTCCGCGCCGCGGAAAAGGCCGGCCTGTCGGGCAAGGCCCATCTGGAACATGTCGGTTACGGCACCATGAACGGGCCCGACGGCAAGCCGTTCAAGACCCGCGCCGGCGGTGCGATGAAGCTTTATGACCTGATCGGCATGGCCACAGAGCAAGCCGAGAAGCGGCTGGCCGAGCAGGGCATCGGCGCGGACTGGCCGGCTGCGGAACGGGCCGAGATCGCGCGCAAGGTAGGCATCGCCACCATCAAGTTCGCCGATCTCTCCAATCACCGCACCACCGATTACATTTTCGATTTGGAACGTTTCTCGAAGTTCGAGGGCAAGACCGGGCCGTACCTGCAGTATGCCGCGGTGCGCATCCAGTCGATCCTGCGCAAGGCGCGGGAGCAGGGCATGGAGGTCGGCGTGCCGGCCATTCATTCGCCGGAAGAGCGCAAGCTGGTGCTGCAGCTTCTGTCGCTGGGTGACACGCTGGCGTCGGCGGAAGACAAGCGCGCCCCCAACATGCTGTGCGAGTATGCCTTCGAGCTGGCGCAGAACTTCAGCCGCTTCTATGGCGAGCACCACATCCTGTCGGAAACCGATGCCGGCCTGCGGGCTGCCCGGCTGGGGCTGTGCGCCCTGGTCCTGGCGGTTTTGACCCGGATTTTGGCGCTTTTGGGTATCGAAGTTCCCGAAAGAATGTGAGTAACTTCGCCCGTTTCCCGGGTTTCGTTGACTCGCCTTTGGCCCCCCTTATGATGCTTTGCAACGTTCCCGTCCGCCGGATGGCGCTGCGGGATTGGCCAGCACACGACCCCACGCGGGAGACATTCGTTTCGCTTCAATCCGACTTGTCGGGCCGAAGCCGAAGGCGAAGGCCGAAGGAGCAACCGCCCCGGAAACTCTCAGGCAAACGGACCGCGATCGGGTGATGAACTTCTGGAAAGTGAAACGGCTATTGCTGCTTCCGCCGAAGGGGTAACCCGCCACTTCACATCGTGAAGTTCGGGGAAAACTCTCAGGTTCCCATGACAGAAGGGGCGCGCGTCCATATCCGGGCGCATGCTTTTCTAATGGGGCCGTTTTGATGACCGACACGCTTCTTCGCACACCGCTTTACGCGCTGCATCTCGAGCTGGGCGCCAAGATGGTGCCGTTCGCCGGCTATGAGATGCCGGTGCAATATCCCGCCGGCGTTTTGAAAGAACATCTGCACACCCGCGAAAAGGCGGGGCTGTTCGATGTCTCGCATATGGGCCAGGGCTTCCTGGCGGGCGATACCGCCGCGCTGGAACGCGTCACCCCCGCCGATGTCACCGGCCTGAAAGAGGGCATGCAGCGTTACGGCTTGCTGCTGACCGACGAGGGGACAATTCTGGACGATTTCATGTTCTCGCGCCTGGCGGGCGAAGCGGACATGTATCTGGTGGCCAACGCCGACACCAAAGTTGGTGATTTTGCGTACATCAGCGAGAAGCTGAAAGGCGCCGCCACCCTGACACCGCGCTTCGACCGCGCCCTGCTGGCGCTGCAAGGCCCGTTGGCGGTGGATGTGCTGGAGCGGCATTCACCGGGCATTTCGGCCCTGACCTTCATGCAGGTGCGCCGCGCCACCGTCGCCGGTGCGCCCGCCATCATCAGCCGTACCGGCTATACCGGCGAGGACGGCTTTGAGATTTCCATCGAAGGCGCTGACGCCGAGCACGTCGCCCGCGCGCTGCTCAGCGAAAGCGAAGTGCTGCCCATCGGCCTGGGTGCGCGCGACAGCCTGCGGCTGGAAGCCGGTCTTTGCCTTTACGGCCATGACATCGACACCTGCCGCAATCCGGCGGAAGCGAGCCTGATGTGGTCCATCGGCAAGCGCCGCAAGGAAGCCAGGGATTTTCCCGGCGCTGAAAAGACCATGGGTGCCCAGGCCACCAAGCGCGTCGGCATACTGCCCGAAGGTCGCGCCCCCGCGCGCGAAGGCACCGAGATCGCCGACAAGTCGGGGCGCATCATCGGCAAGGTCACCAGCGGCGGCTTTGGCCCCAGTCTGAATGGCCCGCTGGCCATGGGGTATGTCGAGACCGCTTTCGCCGCCACCGGCACGCAAGTCGATTTGATGGTGCGCGGCAAGGCCATGCCTGCCGCCGTTGCCGCCATGCCTTTCGTTCCCAACCGTTACCGCCGCTAGGAGTTTTCCATGTCTGAAGTCCGCTATACCGATCAACATGAATGGATCCGCCTGGACGGCGAGGAAGCCACCGTCGGCATCACCAAGTATGCCGCCGAGAGTCTGGGCGATGTGGTGTTTGTTGAACTGCCCGCCAACGGCAAGGCCGTGACAGCCGGCGGCGAAGCTGCGGTGGTCGAAAGCGTTAAGGCGGCCAGCGACATCTATGCCCCGGCCGGCGGCACGGTCATCAGCGCCAACAGTGTGCTGGAAAAGGAACCGTCCAAGGTCAACGAGGACCCGGAAGGCGAGGGCTGGTTCTTCAAGCTGAAGCTGTCCGACAAGGGCGAGTTCGCCAAGCTGATGGACAAGGACGCTTACGCCAAATTCGTGGATTCCCTCTGATGCGTTATCTGCCGCTCACCCCTGATGACCGCCGCGCCATGCTGGCCAGGATCGGTGCGCCCGATGTGGACGCGCTGTTCCGCGATGTGCCGAAATCCGCGCTGACCTCGCTATCCACCTTCGACCTGCCGGACACCCAGGGCGAGCTGGAAGTGGAACGGCACATGTCGAAGCTGGCAGCGAAGAATATCGCGGCCGGCGCGGCGCCTTTTTTCTGCGGCGCGGGCGCCTACAAGCATCATGTCCCCAGCGCGGTGGATCATTTGATCCAGCGCTCGGAATTCCTCACCAGCTACACGCCCTATCAGCCGGAAATCGCCCAGGGCACGCTGCAGTATCTGTTCGAATTCCAGACCCAGGTGGCGCTGCTGACCGGCATGGAAGTGGCCAATGCCTCGCTCTATGACGGCTCGACCGCAACCGCCGAAGCGGTGCTGATGGCCCAGCGCATTACCAAGCGCGGCAAGGCCATCCTGTCGGGCGGCCTGCATCCCCATTATGCCGAGACGGTGGAAACCGTGGCCGGCCTGTTCGGCCCCATGCAGCGCACGGCGGTCACCCCCGGCAGCGCCGAAGACATTATCGCGTTGATCGACGAGGATACCGCCTGCGTGGTGGTGCAGTCGCCGGACGTGTTCGGCCTGATCCGCAACCTGCGTCCCATCGCCGAGGCCGCCCATGCCAAGGGCGCGCTGCTGATCGCCGTGGTGACCGAGATTGTGTCGCTGGGCCTTTTGGAGTCGCCGGGCGCGCAAGGTGCCGATATCGTGGCGGCGGAAGGCCAGTCGATCGGCAATGGCCTGAACTTCGGCGGGCCTTATGTCGGCCTGTTCGCCACCAAAGAAAAATTCTTGCGCCAGATGCCAGGCCGGTTGTGCGGCGAGACGGTGGATGTGGAGGGGCGCCGCGGTTACGTGCTGACCTTGTCGACCCGCGAGCAGCATATCCGCCGCGAAAAGGCGACCAGCAACATCTGCACCAATTCCGGCCTGTGTTGCCTGGCCTTCACCATCCACCTGTCGCTGCTGGGCGAGGAAGGCCTGACCCGCTTGGCGCGGATCAATCACGCCAAGGCGTCGACATTGGCGGCCAAGCTGGCGACGCTGACCGGTGTGGAGGTGTTGCCAAACGCCTACTTCAACGAGTTCACCGTCAAGCTGCCCAAGCCCGCCGCGCCCATCGTGGAAGCGCTGGCGGCCCAGGGCGTGATCGCCGGCGTGCCCGTCTCGCGCCTGTTGCCGCATGATGCGTCCGTCCAGAACCTGTTGATCGTGGCGGTCACCGAAACCAATACCGATGACGATTTCGACGCGCTGACCACCGCGTTGAAGGGAGCAATCTGATGAGCATGAACAATCAGGGACGTCCCACCGGCGCAGGCGATCCCAATCGCCGCCGCCCCATCGCGCCCGGCACCGTGACGCCGGAAGAACTGGACACCATCTCCGGCGACAAGGGCCTGGACCATGAAGAAGCGCTGATTTTCGAACTGGACCATGGCGCCGTCGGCGTCGACCTGCCCGATGTGAAGGTGGGTGATGACAAGCTGGGCGGCATGCGCCGCACCGCACGGATCGGCCTGCCGGGTCTCAGCGAGCCGGAAGTGATCCGCCATTATGTGCGGCTGTCACGCAAGAACTACGCCATCGACAGCGGGCTCTATCCGCTAGGCTCCTGCACCATGAAGCACAATCCGCGCCTGAACGAGAAGATGGCGCGGCTGCCGGGTTTCGGCGACCTGCATCCGCTGGCGCCCGCCAGCACGACGCAAGGCGCGCTTGAACTGATCTCGCAATTGATGAACTGGCTCACCACCCTGACCGGCATGCCGGCGGTGGCGATGTCGCCCAAGGCGGGCGCGCATGGTGAGCTGTGCGGGCTGCTGGCCATCCGCGCTGCCATCGCGGCGCGCGGTGAAGACCGCAAGCGTGTTCTGGTGCCGGAATCGGCGCATGGCACCAACCCCGCCACCGCCGCCTTTGCCGGCTTCACGGTGGACGAAGTGCCCGCCAAGCCCAACGGTCATGTCGATGCCGAGGCCCTCAAGGCCAAGCTGGGGCCGGACGTGGCGGCCATCATGCTGACCAATCCCAACACCTGCGGCCTGTTCGAAGGCGAAATCATCGACATCGCCAAGGCGGTGCATGAGGCGGGCGCCTATTTCTATTGCGATGGCGCCAATTTCAACGCCATTGCCGGCAAGGTGCGTCCGGGCGATCTGGGCATCGATGCCATGCACATCAACCTGCACAAGACCTTCTCCACCCCGCATGGCGGCGGCGGTCCGGGCGCGGGTCCGGTGGTGCTGTCGGCGCGGCTGGCGGCGTATGCGCCGATCCCGCTGCTGGTGGCCGATGATAAGGGCCTGCGCCTGATCGAGGACATGGCGGCGGCTCCCGATGGCGCCAAGCCGTTCGGGCGCATGTGCGCCTTCCATGGCCAGATGGGCATGTTCAGCCGTGCGCTGACCTACATGCTGTCCCATGGCCGCGATGGCGTGCGCCAGGCCAGCGAAGACGCGGTGCTGTCGGCCAACTACATCCTGGCTTCACTGAAAGACGTGATGAGCGCGCCTTTCGGCGAGGGTCCCTGCATGCACGAGGCCCTGTTCGACGACAGCTTCCTGGAGG
Source organism: Micropepsales bacterium (assembly GCA_038317805.1). Lineage (GTDB taxonomy): Bacteria > Pseudomonadota > Alphaproteobacteria > Micropepsales > Micropepsaceae > Rhizomicrobium. The sequence goes on along the minus strand of JBBQBL010000018.1, from coordinate 3,138 downwards.
GCACCGGCGTCACCACCCTGGATTTCGCCAAGGCGATGATCGACGAGGGCTATCATCCCATGACCATGTATTTCCCGCTGGTGGTGCATGGCGCCATGCTGATCGAGCCCACCGAATCCGAATCCAAGGATTCGCTGGACCGCTTCATCCATGTCCTGCACACCCTGGCCGAGGAAGCGTTGGCGAAAAACGTGGCGCGCTTTGCCGGCGCCCCGCACCTGGCGCCGCGCCGCCGTCTGGACGAGACCGCGGCTGCCCGCAAGCCGGTGCTGCGCTGGAAGCCCGACGCGCTGAAACAGGCGGCGGAATAGATGGGCAGCTATGTCCGCAGCAACCTGATCGCGGGCGAAGAGGTCGTATACGAGACCGGGCTGCACCCGATCATCTATCTGTCGCCGGCGGCGCTGATCTTCGGCGGCATTGCGCTGGGTACGGTGGTCAATCCTTCCATCGGGGCGGTGCTATTGGGCTTTGGCATCCTGTCGCTGGCTGGGGCATGGCTGCGGCAATGGGCCGGCGAGTTTGCCGTCACCAACCGGCGGGTGATCGTAAAGCTGGGCTTCATCTCTCGCCGCACCATCGAGATCAACCTGTCCAAGGTGGAATCGGTGGAGGTCAACCAGGATATTTTCGGCCGGCTGTTCAACTATGGCACCATCACGGTGATCGGCACCGGCGGCACGCACGAACCTTTTGCATTGATCAATGATCCGCTGGCCTTCCGCCGCGCGGTCCAGTCGCAGCAGTGACGAACGCCGCGAGCTAAAGCGAGCGGCTGCTACTGGCAGGTGTGGATTTTCAGGCCCGGCGGCAGCTTGGTCGCCGCATCGCCGCACGCCACGTTCAGCTGCTTCTGGGTCAGGCCTTTGACCTTGGTCAGGTCGGTGCCCAGAAAGGACGTGATCGAGGTTCCCGCGCCGGTCAGGTCGGCGCCGTCCATTTTCGCACCGGCCAGATTGGCGCCAGACAGTTCGGCCCCCCGGAAGCTGACGCCGGTGAAGTTGGCGAAGGACATGCACATCAAGGTGGCGTTGGTGCCGGTGAAATCGGCCCCGTGCAGGTCATGGTCCTTGACGCAGGTGTTGGTCAGGTCGGCTCCGGCCAGGTTGCAGCCCACGCAATCCACGATGCCGCCACGGATCTTGGCCACTGCGGCGGGGTCCGCCGCGCGGGCGGAGACGGCCAGAAGCAATAGACAGGGCAGGGCAAGGGCGGCACGCATGGCGGCAAGGTGGGGCCGCGAAGGTTACCAAATGGTTGAGATGGCGCTCGGGAAACCTTCGGGGAAGCAACCGGAACGGGCAGGTGCCCCGGAACGTTCTTGTTGTGATGCAAAAGGCTGACCCCGACCCGGTTCTGAAAATGCGTGCCCTCGCGGCGCAGTTGCGGGCACATGCGGCACAGACGTCGGTCACACATTTCCGCCACAAATTCGAAAACGCGGCATCGGAACTGGAAGAGCAGGCCGTGGATGCCGAAAGCCGCGCCCGGCTTCGCGAAACGATGAAACTGGCGTCCTAGATTTCGCGAAAGGGGAAGCGGTCGCGGATGTTGGCGTTGAAATAGGCGCCCAGCGAATCCGAGAATAGCAGGCCGTCATAAACCTCTTCCGGTACATCGGCATAAACATAAGTCCGCCCGGATTCACGGAATGTGGCCACCAGGGTCTGGGCGTCGGGATCGTAGCTTACCTGCTCGATCGCGCTGGATTGCACATAGGTCATGGATTTGTAACGAAAAAAGGCGCGGATTGCTCCGCGCCTTTTTGAGACAGAGTGCCGGATTATTTCAGGAACTGCCCGTTCCTATGAGCAACCTGAAGTCGAGCCGCAGGTGTTGCACTTCATGCAGGTGCCGTTGCGCACCAGGGTGAAGTTGCCGCACGCGCCGCAATTGTCGCCTTCAAAGCCCTTGAGCCGGGCTTCCGCCGCCCGCGCCGCGCGGGTATCCCGCGCTGCCGGCTTGATGTGCATCGCCGCTTCCAGGCTGGCGACCTGGGCGCTGACGGTGTTGAGCGTGGCTTCCACCCCGGCGCGGATTTCCGACAAGTCCAGGTGCACGTCATTGTCGGCTTCGAAATGGCCGAACTGTTCCTCATCCTCGTCATGCGCCAGCATCTTGGGGGCGGCGCCGCCCTTGACCAGGGCGATCTGGGTGCGGCCGCGCAGGTAGCCGCTGGAGGCCAGCTTGGTGATGGCCACTTCCTGGGTGCTGCCACCACCGTTGCCATTGCCCAGATCTTCGTCGGCCGAGGGGACAACATGGGCCAGATCGGTGCGGCCCAGGTAAGACACGCCCAGCTCGCGGAAGATGTAATCCAGCACGCTGGTGGCGTTCTTGATGGAATCATTGCCGATCACCAGGCCCGCGGGCTCGAAGCGGGTGAAGGTGAAGGCTTCGACGAACTCTTCCAGCGGCACGCCATATTGCAGGCCCACCGAGATGGCGATGGCGAAATTGTTCATCAGGCTGCGGAAGGCGGCGCCTTCCTTGTGCATGTCGATGAAGATCTCGCCCAGCCGGCCGTCTTCATATTCGCCGGTGTGCAGATAGACCTTGTGGCCGCCCACAACGGCCTTCTGGGTGTAACTCTTGCGGCGATGGGGCAGCTTTTCGCGCTCATGGCTGCGCACCTTCTCGATGACGCGCTCCACGATGCGTTCGGTGACGACCTGCTGGGACACGCGCGGCGCTTCGGGCAGCGCATCGTCTTCTTCCTCGTCGGCAAAGGCGAAGACCTGGCTGGCCAGGGGCTGTGACAGCTTGGAGCCGTCGCGGTACAGCGCGTTGGCCTTCAGGCCCAGCTTCCAGCTCAGCATATAGGCTTCGCCGCATTCGCTGACGGCGGCGCTGTTGGCCATGTTGATGGTCTTGGAGATGGCGCCCGAGATGAAGGGCTGCACCGCCGCCATCATGCGGATATGGGCTTCCACGCTCAGCGAACGCTTGCCGATGCGCCCGCAGGGATTGGCGCAGTCGAACACCGGCAGGTGCTGTTCCTTCAAGTACGGCGCGCCTTCCAGAGTCATGGCGCCGCAGACATGCATGTTGGCGGCATCGATGTCGGCGCGGGTGAAGCCCAGGCCCTTGAGCATGTCGAAGTCGGGCGCATCCAGGGCGGCGGCGTCCAGCTTCAGG
>JBBQBL010000017.1:0-21622 GCA_038317805.1 Micropepsales bacterium | reverse complement strand
CTCCTACCTGCTGCGCGTCTTTGCCTGGAAAATCATCCTGGGCTTCAATGGCGTGATCAATTCGGGACTGATGCGGCTGCACCTGATCGACCAGCCGCTGAGTGTGCTGCTCTACAATCCCTTCGCGGTGGTGGTGACATTGGCGCATGCCTGGGCCGCCTTCGCCATCCTGCCCATCTATGTCAGCCTGGAAAAAATTGACCGTTCCCTGCTGGAAGCGGCCAGCGATCTGGGCGACAGCGCGCTGCGCCGTTTCCTGCGCATTACCTTGCCGCTCTCGATGCCGGGCGTGATCGGCGCCGCTGTTCTGATCTTTGTGCCCACCACCGGCGATTTCGTGACACCGGCGCTGGTCGGGGGACCTGCCGGCACCATGATCGCCAACCTGATCGAGGTACAGTTCAACGGCGTCGGCAACTGGCCGCTGGGCGCCGCCTTGTCGCTGGTCAGCATGGCCCTGGTGGCGGTGATAGCCGGCGTGTTCGTGGCCTCGGCGCGCGCCGCCGCGAAGGCGGCGCGATGAAAAACAAATCACTTCTGCTCTACGCCTTTGCCTATCTGGCCTTCCTCTATGTGCCGGTGCTGGTGCTGCCCGTTTTCTCCTTCAACGATTCGCAGTTCATCGCCTTTCCCCTGTCGGGCTTTACCACCCGCTGGTATGGGGCGCTGGCCGGCGACAGCGCCATGCAGCATGCCCTGGGCAACAGCCTGAAAGTCGGCATCGTCACCGCGCTTCTGTCCACCATGCTGGGGCTGGCGGCCGCCCGCGCCGTGACGCGCTACCGTCTGCGCGGCGCCCGCGCGGCATTAGGCTTCATCTCCCTGCCGCTGTTCATTCCCGACATCGTGCTGGGCCTGTCGCTGCTGATGCTGCTGGGTGCGGTGGGATTGCCGCTATCTTTGGCTGCGGTGGTGCTGGGACACTTGCTGGTCTGCGTGCCTTTCGCCCTGACCGTCCTGATCGCCCGCTTTGAAGGCTTCGACAGGAATCTGGAAGAAGCCAGCGCCGATCTGGGCGAGGATGGCTGGATGACCTTCTGGCGCATCACCGCACCCCTGATGTTGCCGGGCATCGTCGCCAGCCTGCTGCTGACCTTCATCACCTCCTTCGATGAATTCCTGGTGGCCTTTTTCCTGTCGGGCACCGAGGCGACCTTGCCCATCTATATCTGGGGCCAACTGCGCTTCCCCGAACGCCTGCCCATGGTGCTGGCTTTGGGCGCCGTCATTCTCGCCGTGTCTGTGGTGCTGGTGATCTGTGCGGAATATGTCCGCAATCTGGGTGTGAAAAAGCCGATGGTGGGCGCATGAGTTTTCTGACTGTCAGAAATGTCTGCAAGAGCTTCGGCGGCCCGCCGGTGGTGAATGATGTCAGCCTGGAGGTAGCGCGCGGCGAGTTCTTCGCCCTGCTCGGCCCGTCGGGCTGTGGCAAGACCACCCTGCTGCGCATGATCGCGGGCTTCGAGACGCCGGACAGCGGCACCATCGCCATCGACGGCGAGGCGATGAACGCGGTGCCGCCGCATCTGCGCCCCACCAATATGGTGTTCCAGTCCTATGCGATTTTTCCGCATCTCAATGTGTTCGACAATATCGCCTATGGCCTGCGCAAGCTGAGGCTGCCGAAAGAAATACTGCGCGCCAAGGTGGAAGCGATGCTGGCGACCGTGCGGCTGGAGGGTCTGGGCGGCCGCGCCGCCGACCAATTGTCAGGCGGCCAACGCCAGCGCGTTGCGCTGGCCCGCGCCCTGGTGCGCGAGCCCAAGATATTGCTCCTGGACGAGCCGCTGGGCGCGCTGGACAAGCGACTGCGCGAAACCATGCAGGTGGAATTGCGCGCCATCCAGCGCAAGGTCGGCATCACCTTCCTGCTGGTCACCCATGATCAGGAAGAGGCGTTGTCCCTGTCCGACCGGATAGCGGTCATGCATCAGGGCCGGATTCTTCAGGTTGCCGATCCCCGCACGCTTTATGAGCGGCCCAATTGCCGCGAGGTTGCCGACTTCATAGGCGAAATGAACTTCTTCCATGCCACGGTGCGGCAGATCGAAGGCGGCAGCGCCACTGTCAATGCCGGCCTGCTGGGGCTCATCACCCTGCCGGCCGCCAATCTCGCGTCCGGCATCAAGGTGTACGACCATATTCTGCTGGCCATCCGGCCGGAGCATGTGCAGTTCGCCGCCTCAGGCGTGGCGGGCGACATCGCCGCCGCGACCTTCCTGGGCGAACGCAGCCATTTCCATGTCCAGATTGCCGGCCGCGGTGAACCGGTGTTCGTCAGCGGCAGCGCGCCGCCGCAAGGCGACGTGCATCTGGCCTTCCCGCCGGACCGCCTTATCGGTCTGCCATCAGAATGAGCGCGCTGGATTTTGTGGCGTGAGCAGGAGCGTCGCGCGGAGCGTGCTTAACGCACGCGAGCACGCGCGACGGTCGCTAGCGACAGCGTCGTGCGACACGACGCAAAAGACAAGCGCTAGGCCAATAGGCGATTGAAAATCTCGCGGGTGCGCACCTGCAAGTCGCCCAATCGTGCCTGCACCTGCGCGAAATCATTCCATCCCGCCGCCCGGGTCAGCAGCGCTTTCAGGCCCGGCGTCGCCTCTTCCACCTTCAAGGACTCGCTCAGTGCGATACGCAACACTTGTGTCAGCGCATGTTGCAGCCCGGCCGACTCAATCAGCGTGCGGGCGTCGGCCGCCGCCAGGAAACCCGCCGCCTTCAGGTTGTAGAGCGCCGCCACCGTATTGGTGTTGAGGATTTCCGGCTGGGCGGGCGCGTGCACCAGTTGCAGGGTCTGGACGATGAACTCGATATCGACCAGCCCGCCGGGCGCATATTTGATGTCCCAGGCACTGCGGCCGGGAAATGTCTCTGCCATGCGCGCGCGCATGTCGCGCGCATCGGCGATGATGGCGGCGGGCGGGCGCGGCTCGGTCAGGCGGCGGCGCACTTCTCTGGCCACCCCGGCCTGCAGCGCGCGAGGCCCCGCCACCAGCCGCGCGCGGGTCAGCGCCATATGCTCCCAGGTCCAGCTTTCGTTGGCGTGATATTCGGCGAAGCTCTTCAGGGATACCGCGACCGGCCCCTTGTTGCCGGTGGGGCGCAGCCGCATGTCGACTTCATACAAGGTGCCTGCCGCGGTGGCGGTGGTCAGGGCCGCGATCAGGCGCTGCGCCAGGCGTGCGAAGTACAAGCTTGGTGATAAAGGCCTTGGACCATCCGAAGCCTCGATTCCTTCGGGCACGTCATAGACAAACACCAGGTCCAGGTCGGAACTGGCGGTCATTTCCCGCCCCCCCAGCTTGCCCATCGCCACCACGCAAAAACCGGCGCCCGCGATGCGCCCGGCGCCGGCCGCCAATTCGTTTTCCACCCGCGGCAACAGGCCGGCAATGACGCATTCGGCGATGTCGGCCAGCGCGGGGCCGGCGGCTTCGGCCTGGGCCACGCCTTCGACGATCTGCACCCCTACCCGGAAGATCGCCTCGCGGGTGAAGCGCCGCGCAGCATCCAGTTGCTCCTCATAGCTGCCGGTCACGGCGTGCGCGAACCCGGCATCCAGTTGGGCGCGCGACGGCAGGGTGGTGAGAAAATCAGCATCCAGCAGCGCATCCATGATGGCGGGATTGCGCGCCAGATAGCTGGCCAGGCGCGGCGCCGAGCCAACGATTTTGGCCAGGAGATTCAGAAACTGTGGCCGCGCCGCGAACAGCGAGAAGAGCTGGACACCGGACGGCAGGTTGGAAAGGAACAAGTCGAACTGGGTGAAGGCGACATCGGGATCCGCCGTTCCCGCCAGCGCCTTGAGTATGGCCGGCAGCAGCTTGGTCAGAAGCTCGCGCGCTCGTTGGCTGCGCATGGCGCGCACCCGGCCGTGATGCCAGCCGCGAATGGCGGCCGAGACATGCGGCGCGTCATGAAAGCCCATCGCCGACAGAGTGGCGAGGGTCTCCGGGTCTTCCTCCACCCCGGTGAAAACCAGATTGCCTTCCGCTGACGACAGGTCCGATTCACTTTCAAACAGGCGGGCATAATGGCGCTGCACATTTTCCAGCACCCTCGTCAGCTCGGCACGAAAGTCCTCCGCGCTGTCATGGCCCATAAAGCAGGCGATGTGGGACAGGCCGGCTTCGTCACCCGGCACCGAATGGGTCTGCTGGTCCTCCACCATCTGCAGCCGGTGTTCCAGCATGCGCAGATAGCGGTAATCGCGCTTGAGCTCGTCGCCCACCTGCGCTTCCACCCGCCCCTCACCCACCAGCGCATCCAGCGCGCCCTGCGTCGAGGGTACGCGCAGGCCGGGGTGCCGCCCGCCCAGGATCAGTTGCTGGGTCTGGGCAAAGAACTCGATCTCGCGGATGCCGCCGCGCCCCAGCTTGATATTGTGCCCTGCCACCGCGATCTCGCCATGCCCGACATGGGCATGGATCTGGCGCTTGATGGACTGGATATCCTCGATGGCGGCAAAATCCAGGTAGCGCCGCCAGATGAAAGGCTTCAGGCCCGCCAGGAATTGCGCCCCGGTTTCAGGGTCGCCGGCGCAGGCGCGCGCCTTGATCATGGCGGCGCGCTCCCAGTTCTGGCCCATGGCTTCATAGTAATCCAGCGCCGCATCCGTGGAGATCGCCACCTGGGTGGCCCCCGCATCGGGCCGCAGGCGCAAATCCACCCGGAAGACATACCCGTCGCTGGTGGTCTCCGACAAAAGCTTCACCAGCCCGCGCACGATATTCACCGCCGCCCCGCGCGGATCGCCGCGCTTGGTGAAGGGAAATTTTCCTGCGTCGTAGAACACAACCAGGTCGATATCGCTGGAATAGTTCAGCTCGAAAGCGCCGTACTTGCCCATCGCCAACACGGTGAGGCCGCAGGCGTCTTCCCCAACTTCGGGGGCGCCCATACGCGCCGCTTCGGCCCGCAGCAGGAAACGCAGAGCACCGCCGACACAGGCATCGGCGAAGCGGGTCAGTTCGGCCGTCACCATATTGACGTCCCATGTACCGGCGATGTCGGCCATGGCGACGGCCAGCGCCGCCCGGCGCTTGGCGGTGCGCAGTTCCTTCATCGCCACCGCTTCACTGTCGGCGCGGGCCACCGCCTGCGCCAGCAGGATGGCGGCGTTCAACACCACGTGTGGCCCGGCGGCGAAATATTCCCCCAGCGCACCCACTTCCCGTTGGGCCAGACGCCCTAGGAACGGACTGTTGCCGAACACCGCATCCAGCAAGGGTTCGGCGCTGGCAAAGCCTTGCTCGGCCAGCGCCTCTTTCACGCGGGTGACGCGGGTGGGATCAAAGGGCAAAGGCGGGACGCGAAGCATCCCGCGTTATAGCCTATTCGGCAGCACTTTTGAGCGGCGTACCCGGCAAGGCGCGCATGGCCGATTTGGGGAAGCGCAGCACCGCTTTCAGCCCGGTCGGCACATTGTCTTCCAGCACCAGTTCGGCGCCATGGTAATGCGCCACCGCCGCCACCAGCGACAGGCCGAGCCCAGTGCCGGGGGAACTGCGGCTGGCTTCCAGCCGTACAAAGCGCTCGGTCACGCGCGGCCGGTCGGCCAGCGGAATGCCGGGGCCCGTATCGGAGACGGACAGGTCCACGCCCGCGTCACGGACGGCGGTGGCGATGCGCACCTGGCCGCCCGCCGGAGTGTATTTGATGGCATTGTCCACCAGATTGGCCAGCGCCTGGGCGACCAGGCTGCGATTGGCCTCGACCCCCGCGGGCGGACCCGGCAGCAGGCTCAGCGATATCTTCTTTTCGTCCGCCAGCGGCTCGTACAGTTCGGTCACGTCGGCGGCGACTTCACCCAGATCCAGCGGCGACATGGCGGCGCGGGTGGTGCCGGCATCGGTTTCGGCAATCAGCAGCAGCGCATTGAAGGTGGCGATCAGCTGGTCGGTCTCGGCGATGGCCCGCTCGATCTCGCCAGCCTGGGCGCCGCTGGCATTCAGCCGCGCCACGGATTCCTCCAGCCGGTTGCGCAACCGGTTCAGCGGCGTACGCAGGTCATGCGCCACGCTGTCGGTCACCTCGCGCATGCCCTTCATCAACCGCTCGATGCGGTCCAGCATGCGGTTCAGATTTTCCGCCAGGGCGTCGAACTCATCGCCCGAACCGGCCAACGGCACCCGCCGCGTCAGATCGCCGGCGATGATCTCGCCCGAGGTGCGGTTGATGGCATCCAGCCGCCGCAGCATGTTGCGCCCGATCAGCGCCCCGCCCGCCGTGCCCAGCAACAGGATCAGCAGCACCGTCCAGGGCAAGGTGGTGGTGAACATGCGCTCGGTCAGGTAGCGGTCATGCACGTCCTGTGAGACCAGCAGCATGAAATCGCCCGGCACCAGCAGGACGCGGCCGCGGGCGCGCCGCGCTTCCAGCTTGCCGTCCACCGGGCGCTCATAGTCGAATTCGACGACACTGCCCATCTCGGACACTTGCGGCCAGAAAGCCAGGTTGCCCGCCAAGACATGATGCCGGTTGTCCGACAGCATGTAGAGCGCCTGGCCTTGGTGCAGGGTGCGCGCGCGCACCGTCTCCACCAGGCCCGGCAGGCCGAAATGCTGGTATTCCTCGCGCAGGCCGGTGATCTCGGCCTCGATGATCTGGTCGGTCTGGTCGTCCAGGGTGCGGCGGGTGTTCCAATAGGTGAAGAACAGCAGCGCCGTCACCGAAATGGCGAACAGCACCACATAGACAAGAACGATGCGAAACGCCTGGGTCTGTAGGAGACCGGGCTTAGTGCGCACGGATCATGTAGCCGGCGCCGCGCACGGTATGCAGCAGCGGAGCTTCGAAACCCTTGTCGATCTTGGCGCGCAGCCGGCTGATATGCACGTCGATCACGTTGGTCTGGGGGTCGAAATGATATTCCCACACGCTTTCCAGCAGCATGGTGCGGGTCACCACCTGGCCGGCATGGCGCATCAGATATTCCAGCAGGCGGAATTCGCGCGGCTGCAGTTCGATATCGGTGCCGCTGCGTTTGGCAGCGCGCGACAACAGATCCAGTTCCAGGTCGCCCACATCCAGCCGCGTCTTGATGCCCACCGGGGAGCGGCGGCGCATCAGCGCGTCGACCCGCGCCAGCAGCTCGACAAAGGCATAGGGCTTGGTGAGATAATCATCGCCGCCGGCCTTGAGGCCCTTCACCCGGTCGTCAACTTCGGACAATGCCGAAAGGAACAGCACCGGGGTGGAATTGCCATGCTCGCGCATGCCCGCCACCAGCTTGAGGCCGTCCAGCTTGGGCAGCATGCGGTCCACGATGGCCACATCATAGGGCCGCGACAGCGCCAGGCTCAGGCCGGTCTCGCCGTCCCCCGCATCGTCCACCACATGACCGGATTCCTTCAGCCCCTGCACCAGGTAACGCTGGGCTTCCAGATCGTCTTCAATCACCAGAATACGCATTCACTCTCCCGATCATGCGTGGAAGGAAAAAGGGCGCGGGGCTCAGCCCGCGCCCGGATTCTCACGTCTTGTCGATTTCGATGGCGACAAAGCCGGTGCCGCCCTGGCTGTGCGCCACCAGCAGCAGCACGCTGGAGCGGCCGCCCTTCTTGGCTTCTGCCACGCCCGACTGGAAGTCGGTCGGGCTGCGCACGATCTTGTTGCCCACCCGCAGCACCACATCGCCGGGCTGGAGGCCCTTTTCGGCGGCATCGCTGTCGGGATCGACCTTGGTGATCACCGCACCATTCATCACGGTTTCGGCGATGTTGAAGGTCTTCTTGGATTCCGGCGTCAGCGACGACAGGCCCAGGCCTGCGGCGTTGGCGCTGGACGGCGACAACGCGCCTTCCTTGGCGGGCGCATTGGAGGCCAGTTGCGCCGCATCGGGACGGGTGGCGATGGTGACCTTCACCTGCATCGGCTTGCCCTGGCGGACCACCGAGAAGGTGGCGGTCTGGCCGGTGGGCACGCTGGCGACCTTGCGGGTCAGGTCGGTGGCGTCTTCCACCGCCTGGCCGTTGATGGCGGTGACGATGTCGCCCTGCTCGAACCCGGCCTTTGCGGCGGGGCCATTGGGAACCACCTCGGCGACCATGGCGCCCTTGGAGTCCTTGATGCCCAGCGAGGACGCAATCTCCGGCGTCACGCTCTGGATGTTGACGCCCAGATAACCGCGGGAGACTTTGCCTTTGGTCTTGAGCTGGTCGATCACGTCATGAATCAGGCTGGCCGGAATGGCAAAGCCGATGCCGACGCTGCCGCCCGAGGGCGAGAAGATCATCGAGTTCATTCCGATCACCTGGCCGCGCAGGTCAAAGGTCGGACCGCCCGAATTGCCCCGGTTGATGGGGGCGTCGATCTGGATGAAGTTGGTATATTGCTGGGCGGAGTCGATGTTGTTGCGGCCCAGCGAAGACACGATGCCCGCGGTCACCGAGTTGGACAGGCCGAAGGGATTGCCAACCGCCACCACCCAGTCACCCACGCGCAGGCGCTTGTCGTCGCCGAATTCCACGGTCGGCAGCGGACGATCGGATGTGATCTTCAGAAGGGCGACGTCGGTTACCGGATCGGTGCCCACCAGCTTGGCGATGAATTCGCGCTTGTCCGGCAGGGTGACGGTGATCTTCTTGCTGGCGTCCACGACATGGTTGTTGGTGACGACATAGCCGGCCTTGTCGATGATGAAGCCCGAACCGGCGCTGAGCGCCTTGTGCGGCTGCTGCGGGCGCTGCTGGCCCTGGCCGAACTGGTTGAACAGGTCGCGGAACGGCGCGGGGATATTGTCGTCGCCGCCCTCATTCTCGGTGGTGGTGGTTTCGGACTTGATCGTCACCACCGCCGGACTGACGCGCTCCACCAGGTCGGCGAAGCTGAAGGGGGCACTGTTTTCCAGCATGCGCGGGGCGCGGGCATCGCTCTCATTGGCGGCGACCATGGTGGGCGTGCCGGCGACCTGGACGGCGCGCACCGGCGGCAACAGCGCAAAGGCGCCAAGGCCGACCACGACGATGGCGGCCGCGCCGCTCATGGCAACCACGCGGCGCTGGCGCAGCGAAGGCTTGGGAAGACGGGAAAAGATGCCCGGCTTGGGCGAGGGGACATTCTGCATGGGGGCTCCTTGTGGCCAGTCTTTCCGACCGACCTTGGCTGAAATACTAGCATAACATGGACAGATTACGTCCGTAAGATTACAACTTTGTAATCTCTTAAGCGCTTCTGGCAGCAGCCTTTTTGACCACCACCCACGCCACTACGCCGCCCGCACCCAACACCAGGAAGGGCGTCAACCATAGCAGCCATGTATCGGGCTGCACCGGCGGCTTCATCAGGATGACGTCGCCATAGCGCGCCACCAGGAAATCCTGGATCTGGCCATCGCTTTGTCCGGCGGCGATCTGCTCGCGGATCAGGCGGCGCACGTCGGCGGAAAAAGGCGAGCCGGACTCGTCCACATTCTCGCCGGCGCAAACCAGGCAGCGAAACTGGCGCTGCAGGTTGCGGGCGCGCGTCTCCATCGCCGGATTCGAAAACGTGTCTGCGACGGGGGCTGCCAGCGCCGGCACCATCAGCAGCAGGAAGGCGATGACGGCTTTCATTCGGCGGCCTGCACAACCGCGGGCGCGGTGGGTTCGCGCGCCGGCGCGCGCAAGCGGCCCCAAAGGCTCAGCATTCCGCCCAGTGCCATCAACAGGCCACCGATCCAGATCAGCGGCGCCAGCGGCGAGACATAGGCGCGCAAGGCAAAGCGGCCATCGTCCCGCTCATCGCCCAGCGCCAGGTAAAGATCGCGCAGGCCCGTGGTGCGAATGGCGGTGTCGCTCATGTCCTGGCCTTCGGCGGGATACAGCCGATGCTCGGGCTGCAACACTGCGCCGGGTTTACCGTCGTTCATCACCACGATATGGGCGCGGTCGGCGATGTAGTTGGGACCCTTCACGCGGCTGACGCCGTCAAAGCGCAAGGTATAAGGCCCCACCGTGAAGCTCTGCCCCGGCGCCGCCACCGTGATCGCCTCGCTGCGCCAGGCGGTGGTGCCGGCCACGCCCATCAAGGTGATGCCAAGCCCAGCATGCGCCAGGGCGGCGGCAAAGGCGGAGGCGCGCGCGCCCTTGCGCTTGCGGACGTCAATGATCGAAGCGCCGATCAGCCAGGCAGCGACAGCGAAGGCCCCGGTAGCGGCGATGGTGCGCGGCGCAACGATGGCCAGCACCGCTATGGCGGCAATCGCAGCCAGGCCCAGCGCCGGATAGAGCGAATGCCAGGCGGCCTTGAGATCGCCGCGCTTCCAGCCCAGTTGCGGGCCGAATGGCACCAGCAGCAACAACGCAAAGAAAATGGGCGCGAAGGTGATGGCATAATAGGGCGGGCCCACCGTGATCTTGGTGCCGTTCAGGGCATCCAAAATCAGGGGATAAAGCGTGCCGGCAAAGACGCAGGCGCAGGCGGCCACCAGAAAGACATTGTTCAGCAGCAGCGCGGTCTCGCGGCTGGCCGGTTCAAATGCCGCACCGCCCTGCAGCGTAGGCGCGCGCCAGGCGAACAGCGCCAGCGCCCCGCCGATGGCCAGCGCGATCAGCACCATGATGAAGAAGCCGCGCGTGGGATCGGAGGCGAAAGCATGCACCGACGACAACACGCCGGAGCGCACCAGGAATGTGCCGATCAGCGACATGGAAAAGCCGGCGATCGCCAGCAGCAGGGTCCAGGTGCGGAAGGCGCCGCTCTTTTCCGTGGCCAGCGCCGAATGCAGCAGCGCCGTGGCGATCAGCCAGGGCATCAGCGAGGCATTCTCCACCGGGTCCCAGCCCCAGAAGCCGCCCCAACCCAGTTCATAATAGGCCCACCAGCTGCCCAGCGCGATGCCGCTGGTCAGTGCGATCCAGGCGATCAGCATGAAGGGCCGCGCGGCGCGCGCCCATCCGGCTTCGCCGACCAGCAGCGCGGCGGCGGCATAAGAGAAGGATGCCGACAGTCCGACATAGCCGGCATAGAGCATGGGCGGATGCATCGCCAGGCCGGGATCCTGCAGCAACGGCGTCAGGCCCGCGCCTTCGAACGGCGCCGGGTCGAGGCGCAGGAACGGATTGGAGGTGAAGAGGATGAAGAGGATGAATGCCGCCGCCAGCAGGCCCTGTACGCCCAGCGCGCCGCTGGTCAGGCGCTCGCCGCCGCGCTGCAGAAACGCGACCATGCCGGCATAGAGCGCCAGCACCAGCACCCACAGCAGCATGGAGCCTTCGTGATTGCCCCACACGCCGCTGATTTTATAGACCAGCGGCTTGAGCGTATGGCTGTGGCCGGCCACCAGCGCCACGGAAAAATCCGACGTGACGAAGGCATAGGTCAGCGCGGCAAATGCCAGCGCGACAAAGACCAAAAAGCCCAACGCCGAACTGGTGGCGACCCGGCGGGCGGCGTTGGCCTCGGTGCGGGTGCCGATCAGCCCCGCCACCGCCATCACCAGCGACAGCGCCAGGGCAAAGCAAAGCGCCAGTTGGCCCAGCTCGCCGGTCATTCCGCGCCTTCTTTCCAGCGGCCGCTTTTCTTCAGCGCCGCCACGACTTCGGGCGGCATATACTTCTCGTCATGCTTGGCCAGCACTTCGCTGGCGATGAAGTTGCCATGCGCATCCATCGCGCCGGTGGCGACCACGCCCTGCTCTTCGCGGAACAAGGCCGGCAGCACACCGACGAATTGCGCCGGCACGCTGCCCTTGCCGTCGGTGACGCGGAACTTCACTTCGGCGCCGGCGCCATGACTGACACTACCTTTTTCCACCAGTCCGCCCAGACGAAAGGCGACGCCTTCACCGACCTCGCCCGCCGCCACTTCGGCGGGGCTGTGGAAGTACATGATGTTCTGCCCCAGCCCAAAGCGGATCAGCACGGCCAGCATGGCGCCCACCGCGACCAGGGCGGCGGCAAAAGCCAGGCGGCGCTTCTTCTTGGCGTTCATTCAGTGACCGCCGCCCTTGTGCAGGATCTGATCGGCAATGCCGGTGTCATAAGCGACGCCTTCGGGGGTCAGGGCGATTTCGTCCGGCCATGCGCACTTGATCAGGCCCTTGCGGGCCAGCGCGTTCCACACATTTTCATTTTCCAGACCGGTGGCGTCGCTGCCGCGCACCGTGGCGTCGCCCAGGTGAAAGTGATCGCCATGGGCATGAGGAAAGGCGGTGATGGCGGTGTCGCCATCGGGCGTGGGCTTGGACGCATCCGGAATCTGCGCAATGGCCTGCAACAGGGTCAGGGTGCGCAACTGGAGCGGGTTAAGTTTGGCGGGATTGGTTTTGGGCGGCATGACGGTCCGGATAAAGAAAAACGGCCGGGACCATACCGTCCCGGCCGTTTTCTAGCAAAAGCCTGGATTTGGCTTAGTGGTGACGACCACCGCGGAACCCACGGTGTCCGCCCCAGCCGCCGCCGAAGCCGAACGTGAAGCTCGGGCCGTAATAAGCCGGGCCATAGTAAGCCGGGCCGTAATAATAGGGGTAATAGGGCGCACCATAGGGGCGGTAATAGCCCGGCGGAGGCGGGGGCGGCGGATAGTCGCCATAATCGCCATAGTCCCGGCGGTCATAGGCGGCAGCCTGACGGCCGCCATCTTCGTGCATGCAGTCATAATAGGCGCGGGAATAGTCAGCCTCGACATCGCGCGCCGCTTGGCGGGCATTGTCCGAACCGACCGCGGTTCCGGCGATCAGGCCGGCGCCTGCACCGGCCGCGGCGCCCAGGCCGGCATTGCCGGCGGCCGCGCCCAGCACGGTGCCGAGCACCGCGCCGCCCAGAAGACCACCAACGGTGCCACGGGTCTGTTCGTCACGCGCGGCTTCGCGCGGGGTGGTGAAGCCGGTGCGGGCAGCGGCGTCGCGGCGGCAGAAGATGTCGCGGTCGGCGGCAGCCTGTTGGCCGCTTTGCGACGCAGACGCGCCGCGGGCATCATAGGCGCCACGCTGATCGGCGGACGGGCCATTCGCGTAGCCGCGAGGCGGAGCGGACGGATTAGCGTCATCATCGTCATAGTCCGGCGCGCTGCGTGCGCTATTGGACGGATAGTTCAGATTGGTGGGCGGCGAGCTGGCCGGCTGCGCCAGCGCGGTTCCGCCCAGCAGGGCGACCGTCAAGGCGGCGATAAACGGTGTGCGGAACATTTCGAGCGTCTCCATGATTGCCCCTCTGGCAACTGCGAGGAGTACGTAGGAAACGCCCCCGCCGGTTCAATGTCAAAACAAGAAAAAGCTATATTTGCACGGGCTTTTGGTCCCGTTCATCCAGCGTTCAGGAAGGATTTGAAACGTTGGGATCAGGCGGCGCGGATTGCGGCGCGCGCCCGACGGCGGAGCCGCCCTCCAAATAACGGGCGCGTTTCGCAGTTTTGCTAAGCCGCAGCAGATTGCGCGGCACGCGCCCCGGCGGCGGAGCCGCCCTCCAAATAACGGGCGCGTTTCGCAGTTTTGCTAAGCCGCGGCAGATTGCGCTGCGCGCGCCCGGCGGCGCAGCAACTCGGCCTCTTCCTCACTAAACAGGATGGCGGCAAGTTCCGCGCAAAGCTGCAGCTGGGCATTGGCCACCGCATGTTGCGGATCGGCCTTCAACGCCCTCACCAGATCCTCATTGTAACGCTTGAGGCTGGTGCAAAGGTCCTCATAGATCGCCTTCTGTTTGGCGGCGAAGGACGCGGCAGCGGCGAAGTTGCGGCTGCCCGCCACCAGACGCGCATAGCGCACCGCCATCTCCTGCTTTTCGGCACTGCAGGGCTTGGAGAAGTCGGCACCAGTGCCCTTGGCCATCGGCAGAGCGGCGCCAACTTCCCTGGGCGCACGATCCATGAAAGTTTCCATGATGTTGCCGATCATCACCCGCTCGGCCATCAGACGCTTGGCCCAATCGCCCTCGCGCTTGAGCTCGATTTCCTTGACGATATGGCTGGAGAGATCGGCGAAGGTCTTCACCTCGTCCATCAGCTTCTGGGCGTCGAACAGGGGATGGCGCGTGATCTGGATGGACGCCTTCAGCGCATCCATGCGCGTGAACAGGATTTCGCCCACCAGTCCCATATCGGTCTGGGCGATCAGCGTATCGTCGCTGTGACGCGTCACCAGCAAAGGCAGGCGCAGCGCTTCCCACGGCTTGGCGAGGCGGTTCATGGCAACGACGGCGACATAGGGCGCGACATCGGGATGGCTCTGGACCAGCTGGTCGTAGATTTCACGCACCTGCCAGACCAACTGCTCGTTGAATACCGGCACCGGCGCGGGCAAAATCTTGGCCAGGCTTTCCATCGCCTCGCCCGCCGAAAGCATCAAGGCCATTTCCGCAACATCATCCACCGCGGCGGCTTCGCCGCCCAGCATCTTGCGCGCCGTCTCGCGGGAGCGCGACACGGCGCTGCTCATCGCGGCCGCGGCCAGCGGCCAGAACTGTGCGGCGCGCGCCACCGCCTCCTCGTGCTTATGCGCCAGCACCAGCGCGCGGCACTCTGCGGTATAGGCGGCGGCTTCATCGGGAATCAGATCGTTGCAGATCCAGTTCCAGGCCGGCACCAATGTGCCTCGCGCGATAACCGCCTTCTGCTTGGCAGTGCGCGGTACGCACGTCAGCAAATCCTGGAACGGACGGCAGAACAGGCGCAGCGGCGTGGGGGTGCGGTCATAATGGTCGCGGCGCAGAATCGGACGCAGGCCTTCAAGAATGTCTTCGTGCGGCAGGGTGTGACCGTCCATCAACCGGTCGACTTCAACAGCCATGGCAAGACGGCTGGCCGCTGCACCTGGCAGGCCCGCGAGAAACGCTTTGAGCAATCCTGTCTTGTCGTTTGGCATCATTGGCACGTGTATGCAGCTCCCGGCTGCGGGTGCCTACATTAGGGGCAATTTCCTTAACACCCTGTTTCTTTTAAACAATTGCCGGCAATTCCAGCCGCGCCAGCACGCCGCCCAGGGAACTTTGGTCGAGGGCAAAAAAACCGCCGTAAAGCTTGGAAATATCCCGGACGATGGCCAGTCCCAGCCCCGAGCCGGGGACGCTTTCATCCAGCCGCTCCCCCCGTTCCCCCACCTGGGCCCGCTGCTGCGCCGACAGGCCCGGGCCGTCATCTTCCACCGTCAGGACCAGCCGCCCGGCCGCCTTTTCACAGCGCACCCGAACCCTGCTTTTGGCCCATTTGCAGCCATTGTCGATCAGGTTGCCCATCATCTCTTCCAGGTCCTGGCGCTCACCGCGGAAATAGATGTCGTCGCCGGATTCCGCATCGATGACGATGCCGCGCGCGGCATGGATGCGGGCGATGACCCTGGACAAATCGTCCATCACTGCGCTCACCTGCGTGCGGTTGCCCAGCACGTCGAGCGAGCCTGCGGCGCGCGCGCGAGAGAGGTAATGATCCACCTGCCGGCGCATGGAAAAAACCTGGCGCTTGACCATGGCGGCCAGGGGGCCCGCCCCCGGATCTTTTTCATGCGCGTCGGCTTCCGCCGCCAGTACCGACAGCGGTGTCTTGAGGAAATGCGCCAGGTTGGAGACATGGGTGCGGGCGCGGCCCACCACTTCCTCGCTGTGCTGGATCAGGGAATTGAGCTCGGCGGCCAGGGGCGCGATCTCGGTGGGGAAATTTCCGTCCAGCCGCCGCGCCTCGCCGTCGCGTATCTTGGCAAGACTGCGCGAGACTTTGCGCAGCGGGGCCAGGCCCACTTTCACCTGCAGCAGGATGGCGGCGATCAGGCCCAGCCCCAGCAGCAGGAATGACCAGAACAGCGTGGTATTGAATTCGCGCGTCTGGCGATCCACCGCCGCGGTGTCGCCCGCCACCATGAATGTGTAGTTCGCATCGCTGCGGTTGTCGGGCGTCAGGTCGACGCGCCGCGACAGGACGCGCAAGTGCTGGTTCTCGGGGCCCATGGCGCTGCCCCAGGTCAGCGGACCCTTGGCGGGCTCATTGACCGGACGGATTTGCTTGTCGAACAGCGAACGCGAGATCTGGCCGCCATTCTGGCCCACGCGGATCTGATAGTAGAGCCCCGAATAGACCCGGGCGAACCGGGGATTGAGGAAATGTTCGGCCAGAAGGATTCCGCCTTCGGGATCGGGATCGGGCTCGGCGGCGGCGATCAGACCGTCCATGTCGACCCGCAGCGCGGCGTCGAAATTGGCTTGCGCTGCCAGGCGAAAGGCGTTGGACAGGACAGCGCCGCCCACGAAAAGCCCCAGCAAGGTCCAGACCGCCGCCGCCGCAATCAGGCGGGACGATAGGGACTCTAGCCTCAGCCGCCGTGCCGCCCAGTTTGGGATCTTCCAGCGAATAGCCAAGCCCGCGCACCGTTTGAATGAGGCCTGCGTCCAGCTTCTTGCGCAGGCGGCCAATGAAGACCTCGATCGTATTGGAATCGCGGTCGAAGTCTTGGTCGTAGAGATGTTCCACCAGTTCGGTGCGCGACACCACCTTGCCGCGGTGATGGGCCAGATACGCCAGCAGGCGATATTCCTGGCTGGTCAGCTTGACCGGATTGCCGTCGAAGGTGACACGGCTGGCGCGGGTGTCGATGCGCAGCTTGCCGATCTCGATGTCGGCGGTGGCGATGCCGGCGGCGCGGCGCAGAAGGGCGCGCAACCGCGCTAGCAATTCCTCGGTGTAAAAGGGCTTGGCCAGATAATCGTCGGCGCCGGCATCGAAGCCTGCCACCTTGTCGCTCCAGCGGTCGCGGGCGGTCAGGATCAGGACCGGCATGGACTTGCCGCTGGCGCGCCACTTCTCCAGCACCGCCACGCCGTCCATCTTGGGAAGGCCCAGGTCCAGGATCACCGCGTCATAGGGTTCGGTGTCGCCCAGGAAAAGGCCTTCTTCGCCATCCAGTGCGCTATCCACCACATAGCCCGCATCCCCCAGCGCCTTTTTCAAAAGCCGCTGCAGGTCCTTGTCATCTTCCACCAGAAGAATGCGCATGGCTTCCTCCTCTAATGCCGCCAGCGGCCGCCACGGCCGCCGCCGTCGCCGCGGCCACCACGGCCGCCATAATCGCGATACGGCCTATCATAGCCGGGACCGGGTCCGAAATTGCGCGGGCGGGCATAGCCGCGGTCGCGATCGGGGCCGCGATAGCCGTCCCCGCCGCGATAGCCATCCGCATAAGACGGATCGCGGTCCGCATAGGGGCGGCCATAGCCGGGCGGGACTGTGCCTTCGCCGCGATGATTGTCGAAGCCATCGCGCCCCGGCGAGCTGCGCAGCACACGGCCATTGCGCGCATCGGCGTCGTACCAGATCACGCGCCCGTCCGGCGTCATCCATTTGAGGTGATAGTGCGGATCGCCCGTGGGGCCATAGGTGGGACCTTCGGCGTCATAGAACTCGCCGGGATGATTGCGGCGGATGCCCGGCAGCAAACGGTCCAGCGGCTGGATCCCGCGGCTATAGCCATAGGCCGGGCCATAGGGCTGTGCGGCGGCCGGCCCGTTCAGGGCCATGGCCAGCAGGACGAAAATTCCTGCGAAAATGCTGGAAAAAACAGGGGCACGCATGGGTGTTTTGTACGTCTTGGAACATGAACCGCGAATGAACCCGGCGTCCAGACCCGGTTCAGTTTGCCGCCCCTAGGGTACGCCTCATGGACGGCAATTGATCCGCCCAATGTGATGAAGGAGACGAACATGTTTAGCACGAAAAACATTCTGGCAGCAGCGTCTTTGGCGATCCTTGCGGCCGCCGGCATTGGTAGCGCCAGCGCCCAGCCCTATTGGGATCGTCACGACAATCGCGCCTGGCACCGCTATGAGCGGGTAGATCGCGGCTTCGCGCCCTATCGCGTCAACCATCGCGTTGCAGAAGCCCTGCGCTTCCGCGGCTTCAGGATGGTGAGCGAACCCACCTTCTTTCGCGGTCACATGGTTGTGCGCGCCGAGAATCGTTTCGGACGCCCGCTCATCGTCCATGTGGACCCCCGTAGCGGCGAAGTGCTGCGGGTGATCCGCCTCTAACCAGTCTTGGGGCGTAAGGCCCGTGGTATGCCCCTCCCCATAGGGCCCCAAGCGTCAAGGGAAGCCCCGCATCGCAAGATGCGGGGCTTCTTTTCTTTGCAGCCATTAGGGAAACGCGTCGAGGGCGCGTAAGGTGGGGAATGATTGATCGTCCGACCTGCATGGAGCGCGCTTTCGCCCTGGCCGAAGAAGGCAAATGCGAAAGCCTCAATGCCATCCGCAAGCAGTTGAAGGCCGAAGGCTATGCCGAAAGCGGCCAGTTGAGCGGCAGCTCCATCCGCAACCAGTTGATGCGCATCATGGCTGCGCGCAAGGCCACGGGCTAGCCCGGCGTGCTGACATCATTGCCGGTATGGGTGATCGCGGCCGGCTGGAAATCCCAGCCGCGCAAGATCTTCAACGCCGCTTCCAGCCCGTCCTTCACCGCCCCCCGTGCAATCGCGTCCAGCATTTGCGCGGTGTTGAGCGACACGGTTGCCGCCTGGTAGCCGCGCGGGCCCGGCAGTGACAGGAACAAGGGTATCGAGCTGGTGACGCCGGTGACGACGAAATCCTGGAACCATCTTTGCCGCACGGTCTTCAGCGGATTGTCCAACAGCATCAGCCCGATGCCGGTGGAAAGATCGAAATCTTCGCTGATGCCTTCGGTCTCGACATAGGCCAGCACACCGGATTTGTCGGGCCGCCAGTCCTCGCTGAAAATGTCCACCGTCCGCCAGGCGCAAAAGAAGCCCCGGCACACCGGCGGGCGGCTGTCATAGATGGCGCAACCTCCGCCAACGCAATGGCGGCAGGCCGCGCCCGACAATTTCTGGATTTCCGGCTTGTTAATGGAAGGCGCCGTGCAACAGACGGTGCAGGCGCCGCATTCCCGCCCCGGAATCAAGGTCATGCCGTCCCACATGGCGCAACCTTGGCATGGCCGGTCCCGCCCCGCACCTTGAATCCGCCGCAAATATCGGTCAGCTATCCGCCCCATGGCCGAGCGCCCCCATCTTCCCGACAGCGACGATCTCGCCCGGCTTGCCAAGGCTGCCCAGCCCTATGGTCCGGCCTTCGCCATCATCATGGCGATTATCGCGGTGCCGCTGTCGCTGCTGTACCTGACGCCGCTGGTGCTGGGCCTTTTCGCGCCCACGCTTGATCCGGCCATCGACCTGTATGCGGTCAACCGGCCACTGGCCTTCACCTTCCTGGATGCGGCCGGCAACGATGTCGGCCATCGCGGCGCCATTGTGGGACAGCGGCTGAAGCTGGAGGAAATGCCGGCCTATCTGCCCGCCGCCTTCATCGCCATGGAAGACCGCCGCTTCTATTATCACAATGGCATCGATCCCCTGGGCCTGGGCCGCGCCTTGCTGCTGGATCTGCGCGCGGGCCACTGGGTGGCGGGCGGCTCCACCATCAGCCAGCAGACCGCCAAGATTGTCTACACCCAGCAGCAGCGCACCATGTCTCGCAAGCTGACCGAGCTGATCGATGCGGCTGGCCTGGAAAAGACCCTGACCAAGCAGCAGATCCTGCAGCTCTATCTCAACCGCATTTACCTGGGCAGCGGCGCCTATGGCGTGGACGGCGCGGCGCGCGTCTATTTCGGCACCAGCGCGCGGCAACTGACATTGGCGCAGGCCGCCATGCTGGCGACGCTGACGCGCGCGCCCTCGGTGTTCTCGCCGCGCCGCGATCTGCTCCGCGCCCAGCAGCGTGCCAGCCTGGTGCTGGACTCGATGGTGGACAATGGCGCCATCACCGAAGCCCAGGCCGCCGAGGCGCGCGCCCATCCCGCCGCCATCACCGACCGCACCGGCAGTGTTGCGCGAAACTACTTCCTGGATACCGCCGCCGACGAAGCAACCAAGATGGCGACGGTGAACGGCGTGGCGCCCAGCGCCGACATGATCGTGCACACGACGCTGGAGCCGAAAGTCCAGGAAGCAGCGCGGCTGGCCGCCCTGCGCACCCTGAACAAGTCCGGCAAGAAGACCCGCACATCCGAAGCGGCGGTGGTGGTGATGAAGCCCGATGGCGCGGTCAGCGCCATGATCGGCGGCGTGGATTACCAGGATTCGGTGTTCAACCGTGTCACCCAGGCGCATCGCCAGCCCGGCTCGGCCTTCAAGCCGTTCGTTTATCTCGCCGCGCTGGAAGCCGGCATCACGCCCTGGGAAACCCGCGATGACGAAGCGGTGGACATCGGCGGCTATCGCCCCACCAATTTCGGCGGCAAGTATTATGGCACCATGACCCTGGCCGACGCGCTGGCGCACAGCGTCAACACCATCACCGTGAACCTGGCCCAGGAAGTCGGCATCCGCAATGTGATTGCCGTCGCCAAGCGTGTGGGCATCACGTCGCCACTGCAGGCCAATGCCAGCCTGGCGCTGGGCACCGCCGAAGTGACGCCGCTGGAACTGACCGCCGCCTATGCCGTCTTCGCCAATGGCGGCTTCCGCGTCTCGCCTTATCTGGTGACGCAGGTGGATATCGGCACCAAGACCGTCTTCACCCGCCATGTCCCGCCGCCCCAGCGCGTCATCGAGCAAAATGTGGACCGCGACCTGACCGCCATGCTGTACCGGGTGGTGATCAACGGCACCGGCGGCTATGCCTCGCTGCATGGCCGCGAGGCCGCCGGCAAGACCGGCACCACCCAGGATTCCCATGACGCCTGGTTCGTGGGCTTCACCACCGACTATGTCGCCGCCGCCTGGGTGGGCAATGACGATTCCTCGCCCACCCGCGGCGTCACCGGCGGCACCCTGCCCGCCTATATCTGGCGCGACACCATGCTGGCGGCCGAAGAGGGCCTTCCCTTGAAGCCATTGGACAAGTCGGTTGAGCCGCCGCCCGAAGAAGACACATTGCTGGCTTCGGGCGCGGTGTGGGACGGGCATGACGATGAACGGATCACGGCGCCCCCAATGGACCTGCCCGCCCAGGAGCCGGAGGCGCGCGCGCCTGAACGGCGTCATCGTGGCGGCTTGCTGGGCTGGCTGTTCGGCAGCAGCGATGACGATGAGGAAGTCCCGCCCCCGCCCCGGCGGGATTCCGGGCGCTAAGAGCCCCCCGACTTTCGCGCAGCGAAAGTCAAAATCAAATCATGTATAAGGCGGGCATGATACGCCGCACCTTTCTCTCCTTCGCGATACTCGCCGCTTTGCTGCATCCGGCGGCGGCAGCCACCACCGTCCGTTTCGTCACCGACTGGAAGGCGCAGGCCGAGCATGGCGGCTTCTACCAGGCGCTGGCCGAAGGGCTGTATGCCAAGCGCGGCCTGGACGTGAAGATCATCCAGGGCGGACCCGACGTGAATGTGCCCCAGCTGCTGGCCGGCGGCGCCGCCGACTTCGGCATGGGCTCCAACAGCTTCATCTCGCTGAACATGGTGCGGACCGGCGTACCGGTGCGCGCGGTGATGGCGATCTTCCAGAAAGACCCACAGGTGCTGATGTCGCATCCGCGCCGGGACATCAATTCGCTGGCCGACATGCGCGGCAAGCCGGTGCTGGTGTCGTCCGCCACGATGAGCGCCTTCTGGCCCTGGCTGCGCGCCAAGTTTGGCTTCTCCGACAAGCAAATCCGCAAATACACCTACAACCTGGCGCCCTTCATCCTGGACCCCAATGCCATCCAGGAAGGCTATCTCACCAGCGAGCCTTTCACGGTGCAGCAACAGGCGCATTTCACGCCCAAGA
>JBBQBL010000016.1:0-21867 GCA_038317805.1 Micropepsales bacterium | reverse complement strand
GCCTGCAACCATCTGGCGATCAATCTCCAGCAACGCCGGCACCGCCAAGGGCGAGACCCGTTCCAGCCGCCGCGTGACAATCCGCTTCTTCACCCGCGCCAGCATGTCGCCCAACCGGGCGATATCGAGAAGGCCGGTTCCCGCATCCTGATAGGTAGCGCGCAGCAACACATGATCGGGTTCATGTTCCCTGAGAACATCGTAAATAAGGTCTGAAGAAAATGTCACCTGGCGGCCCGACTTTTCCTTGCCGGGAAAGCGGCGCTGGATCAGGCCGGCAATGATGGCGCAGTTACGGAAGGTGCGCTTGTAAATGTTGGACTCGGCCAGCCAGCTGTCCAGATCGTCGCCCAGCATGTCCTGGTCGAACAGCGCGTCCATGTCGGCGGCGCCCATATCCTTGGCGGCCCACACCGCCAGCGCATATTCATTGGCGACAAAACCGATGGGATGCAGCCGGAGGCGTTCCAGCCGCCGTGTCAGCAGCATCCCCAGGGTCTGGTGCGCCAGACGGCCCTCGAACGGATAGCAGACCAGGTAATGGCGGTTGCCGCGCGGAAAACTCTCCACCAGCAACTGGCCGGGCTTGGGGATGACGCTGCGCCACTCCTGGATTTTCAGCCATTCCTGCACCGGCTCGGGCAAACTGTGCCAGCGCTCCGGCGAGGACACCATCTCGCGCACCCGCTGGGCCAGGAAGGTGGAAAGCGGAAACTTGCCGCCATTGTAGCTGGGAATTTCCGCGTCGGGATCATTGGTCTTGGTGACATAGGCGCCTGTCTCGCGCAGGCCTTCGAAGCGCACCACCTGACCGGAAAAGACAAAGGTGTCGCCGGGCGAAAGCTGCTCGATGAAATACTCCTCCAGCTCGCCCAGCTTGCGCCCGCCCGCGCCCGCGGGCTTGCCGCGCGATTGCATGCGCACTTCCACCATCGGATCTTCCACAATCACCACAGCATTGAGACGGTATTCCTGGGCCAGACGCGGATGCGCCAGCCGCAACTTGCCGTCTGGCATCGGTCGCAGCCGCGCATAGCGGTCATAGGCCCGCAGCGCGTAACCGCCGGTGGCCACGAAATCCACCACGGCGTTGAAGTCTTCGCAGGTCAGATGGGCATAAGGTGAAGCGGCACGCACTTCGGCGAACAGCGCGGCAGGATCGAATGGCGCGGCGCAAGCGGTGCCCAGGATATGCTGGGCCAGCACATCCAGCCCGCCGGACTTCAGCCGTTCACCGTCCAATTCGCCCGCCAGCACCGCATCGCGCGCGGCATTGCATTCCAGCACTTCGAAGCGGTTGGCCGGCACCAGGAGCGCGACGCTGGGTTCGTCCAGCCGGTGATTGGCGCGGCCAATACGCTGCACCAGCCGCGCGGCGCCCTTTGGCGCGCCGATGCAGATCACCTTGTCCACCGCGCCCCAGTCGATGCCCAGGTCCAGGGTTGAAGTGCAGACCACGGCGCGCAAGCTGCCCTTGGCCATGGCCGCTTCCACTTTGCGGCGCTGTTCCAATGCCAGCGACCCATGATGCAGGGCAATCGGCAGGTTGTTGTCGTTTATCGCCCACAATTCCTGGAATGTGCGTTCGGCCTGGCTGCGGGTGTTGACGAAGACCAGCGCTGTCTTGGCGGTCTGGATCGCCGCCATAACATCCAGCATGGCGTGCCTGGCCAGATGCCCCGCCCAGGGGACATAGGAATCCGAGGTGCTGATCTCGATGCTGGGTTTGGCGCCGCCCTTGGCGATCACCAATGCAGCCAGGGCCTCGCCGTCAGCAGGTTGCGGCACCAGAAAGCGCTGCAGCGGCGCGGGATCCTTCACCGTCGCCGACAGGCCAACGCGGCGATGACCGGGCGCCAGGGTCTGCAGGCGCGCAAGGCCCAGCGCCAGAAGGTCGCCGCGCTTGGAATTGTACAGGGCATGCAGTTCGTCCAGCACCACGGTGCGCAAATTCTCGAACATCTGCGGGGCACGCGGATGCGCCAGCAGCAAGCCCAGCTGTTCGGGCGTGGTGAGCAGGATGTCTGGCGGGCTGTGCCGCTGGCGCTGGCGCCGCGCCACGGACGTGTCGCCGGTGCGCGTTTCAACCGTCACCGGCAGCCCCATCTCGCTGATGGGCGCATCCAGGTTGCGGGCCACGTCCACCGCCAGCGCCTTCAGCGGCGAGATATAAAGCGTGTGCAGGCCGCGTTTGCGGGCGCGTTTCGGCTTACCTGCCAGGTCAACCAGGCTGGGCAGGAAGCCGGCCAAGGTCTTGCCGCCGCCGGTGGGCGCCACCAGCAGCACGCTTTCACCGCGTTCGGCATGATCCACCAGCGCCAGCTGATGCGCGCGGGCCGCCCAGCCGCGCGCGGCGAACCAGTCGTGGAATTGAGGGGGCAGCATGGCGAGAACAAACCATGTACCAAGCCCGGAAGGCGAGTCTTATTTGCCGTCGAGCAGGCGCTTCAGCTCGGATTCCGGCGTGCCATAGAAACTGCCGGCGATCTGCTCGATCCCGGTGCGGTCCACGATGGTCAACTGGCCGCGGCGCGTCGTCACCAGGCCGCGCCGTTCAAAACCGTGGATCGCCACGGTGACCCCGGCGCGGCGCACCCCCAGCATCACGGCCAGGAATTCATGGGTCAGCGGCACCGCATCGGTGGTCATGCGGTCATGCGCCATCAACAGCCAGCGCGCCAGCCGCTGTTCCAGCTTGGCGCGGCCATTGGCAAGCGCGGTCTGCGCCGTCTGGATCATGAAGCCCTGCGCCCATTTCAGCATCAGGGTCCGCAACGACTCGCTTTTGGCGATGGCGCCGCACAGCGCCTCGGCAGGCATGCGATGGCCGCTGCCGCCAATCTGCATGTAAGTCGAATGCTGGGCCCGATTGTCGCCCATGATCAGCGGCACCCCGGTGACGCCCTCATAACCGATAACGCCGACTTCGATGCGATGATCTTCCGCATCGACCGCCACGACCGACGCGACGCCGATTTCCAGGAAATAGGCATGGGTGATCGGTTTGGCGGGGACTTCGATGATTTGGCGCTCCTTCAGCGTGATCGCTTCCAGCTGCGGCCCAATCAGGTCCCAGTCTTCAAGACCGATCTTGTGCAAAAGCCGGTTGCGGATCCCGGCGCGTCCGTGCGCTTCTAACATGTCGACAGCTCAACAAAGATGCGCGGAAGGACCCCCCAACCGCTGCTGTTGCGCAGGTTTGAATCGCGCGACACAGCAGAGTCGAAAATACCGATAAGTACCGGAAAACCTACGTTTTTTTCAGTACCAAAACGTACCCCACCAACGGGGTTTTGAAATGCACGCAGCATTGGATACTCCTTCTCCAACGCCCCCATGAAATGATTGCTCAGTACACAGATAGTCGAATATGACGACCGCTGCGGATGCAGGGCCGAGATGGAAACGATTGTACGAAGGGATCGGTTCCCGCTTACCGGAAGAAGGCGATCACGGCCTGGCGGGTATTCTTGTCGCCCACCGCCGACATGTGATCGCGGCCGGGAATCGTGATGGCGCGACCATCGGCCAGCGCCGCAGCCAACGGGCCGGCCGCACCAGCGGTATCGTCCTTGTCGCCGTCCACCACCAGCACCGGGCGTCGTAATCCCGACAGGGTTTCAGGCGAAAGGCGCGGCGACATTGCCCGCATGCAGGCGGCCAACGCGAAGCGGTCCTTGCCCGGCTGATCGGCAAAAGCGCGAAACATTTTAGCCCGCGGATCGGTGATGCTGTCCTTGTCCGGCGTCAGCAGCGCGTCGGCCAAAGCGGCGCGCGCCTCGGGCGCGGTTATGCTTTCTTTTAGATACGTCTCGCCCACACCCGCGATCGCCAGCTTGATGACGCGCTCCGGATGCGCCGCCAACAGGCGAAGCCCGATGAACCCGCCCATCGAGTAACCGCAGATCAGCGCACCGGGCAAGTCGCATGCGTCCATCACCGCGATCACGTCGTTGGCCATGCGGTCATGGCCATAGGATTCCGGATCATGGGGCTTGCCGCTGTCGCCGTGACCGCGGCAATCCATTGCCACGATGGAAAAGCCGGCCTCGGTCAACCCGCCATACCAGCCGGTGGACTTCCAGTTCTGCAGCCGGCTGGAGCCGAACCCGTGCACCAGCATGATGGCGGGGCCCTTCGTTCCATCTTTTGGCGCGTGGCGCTCATAGGCCAGGGCCACGCCGTCGGCGGCGTGGGTCAGTTCGGGCATGAAAAGCTCTCCATATGAGCAAACTCGCAAAGGGCGGACCTTCTGTCTATAAAGCCGGGCATGAAAAACTGGCTGTTCCTGGCGGGCGTCAATGGCGCCATAGCGGTACTGGCGGGGGCCTTCGCGGCCCATGCTTTGGGCAACCGCCTTGACCCCCGCATGCTCACCGCCTTCAGCACCGGCGCCACTTATCACCTGGTGCATTCCCTGGCGCTGGGCATCGCCGCGCTGGCGGCGCGCGGCGCGGCCACGCGCCGTGCCAATCTCGCGGCGGCACTGTTCCTGGCCGGCATCATCCTGTTCTGCTTCTCGCTCTACCTGCTGGCGCTGACGGGCTGGGTGGTCTTCGCCTTTGCCACGCCGGTGGGCGGCATCGCCTTTGTCGCGGGCTGGATCACACTGGCGCTGGCAGGCCTGAAATTGGAGACGCCATGAAGAAGCTTGTTTTGTTGTTGCTGCTGACAGCGTCCCCCGCTTTCGCCCATGCCAAGCTGGTCAGTTCTGATCCGGCCGCCAACGCCAGCGTGAAATCGCCGACCATGATCAAGCTGAGCTTTTCGGAAAATCTGGAGCCCGCCTTCAGTACCGCCAGCCTCAGCGACAGTGCCGGCAAGACCTTGCCGGTGCCCAAGTCGGTGGGCGGCGCCACCATCACCCTGCTGCCGATCGGACTGAAACCCGGCACTTACAAAGTTACCTGGCAGGCGGTGGGCCATGATACCCACAAGCTCGGTGGCAGCTTCGGCTTTAAGGTCATTCCGTGATCCTGGGTGCGGCGCGCGGCATTTATTATGCCGCCGCGATGTTGCTGTTCGGCGGATGCGCCTTCGAGACATTGCTGCGCGCAAAACTGCCCGTCATCACGCCGCTGCGCTGGCAGCCCTTGCGCTGGGCGGTCCTGATCCTGGCGTTGCTGGCGGCCCTGGCCTGGCTGGGACTGGCGGCAAGGCAGATGGCGGATCGCCTGGACGGGCCAATCCTGGTCCAGACCGCCACCGACACCCTGTTCGGCCAGGTATTCCTGCTGCGGCTGGTGTCGTTGCTGGGTCTGGCCTTGCTGATGACCTTGCGCCGCTGCCGCAAGCTGGCGGTGGTGCTGGCGGCGCTGGCGCTGGCCCTGCCCGCCGCCACCAGCCATGCCGCGCAGGCCAGCCCCGCCGATTTCATCGCCATCGGCGCAACCCTGGACGGCGTGCATCTGCTGGCCTGCGGCTTCTGGATCGGCGGACTGGCGGTTCTGGCGATGCTCTTTCGCCGCAAGGAGCCCAATATCCTTTTGGCCCTTTCCTTGTTCTCGGACTGGGCGATGGTGGCGGTGCTGCTGCTGGTGATGACCGGACTGATCAATGCCGCTTCCATCCTGCTGGGCCATGGCACGCCGGCGCCGCTTTACCTGGGCATGCTGGGCGCCAAGCTGGCGCTGGTGGCGGTCATGCTGGGACTGGCGGCGGTCAACCGCTTCAGGCTGATGCCGCGGGCGAATGACAGGACAATCGCGCGCAATGCCGCCTTCGAGCTGGGTCTGGGGCTTACTGTCGTGATGCTGGCGGGAGCCCTGGGACAATTGCAGCCGGTGCTGTAGGGGAAATGAACTCTTGCAGCGCCTCGGTCCCGCGTACTGCGGCGCCCTTGTCGCGCGGCGCCAGCGCCCTGAGGAACCTGTCGCCCCATTTGGAAATGTCGTTGCGCAACAGCGCCGCATAAAGTCCGGCATGACGTTTCTTGCGCTCGCCCAGCGGCATGGCCATGGCCCGGGCGATGGCCGCACCCATCGCGTCCGGGTCGTAAGGATTGACCAGCAAGGCGTCGCGGAATTCGTCGGCGGCACCGGCGAAACGCGACAGGATCAAGACGCCGGGATCCTCCGGGTCCTGGGCAGCGACGTATTCCTTGGCCACCAGATTCATGCCATCGCGCATCGGCGTCACCAATCCGACGCGCGCGGCGGCATAAAGCCCCGCCAATGCGGTACGACTGTAGGCGCGGTTAACGTAACGCACGGGCGTCCAGGCGGCCTCGCTGAACGAACCGTTGATCCGGCCTGCGGCGGAATTCACCGCCTGCTCTATATCGGCATATTCCTTGATGGCACTGCGGCTCTTGGGCGTGATTTGCAAATAGGTGATCTTTCCATGCCACTCCGGGTTCCGGAGCAGAAAACGCTCATAACCTTCCATGCGCTGGACAATCCCCTTGGAGTAATCCAGCCGGTCAACGCCGATGATCAGCTTGCCTGGAATGGAGTCGATTACCTCGCGGACGAACTTGGTGCGGACGGCCCGGCCGGCGAGACGATTGAACCGTCGGGTTTCGATGCCGACCGGGAACGTTCCGATACGCATCGCCCGCGCGCCACTGCCCAGGTGCATTGCCATATGCGAGGATGTTCCCAGCTCCTTGGCCAGGTAGCGCGCAAAATTGGCAGCATCGCCATCCGTCTGGAAGCCCACCAGATCATAGGCACCCAGCGCAGGGATCAGAGTTTCATGATTTGGCATGGCGGTGAGGATTTCCGGCGGCGGCAGCGGAATGTGCAGGAAAAAACCGATGCGGTTGTCGAGGCCACGCTCCCGCAGCGCCTTGGCAAGCGGGATCAGGTGATAATCATGCACCCAGATGACATCGTCGGGCTTCAGGGCCTTGGCCAGCTCATCGGCGAACTGCTGATTGACGCGCAAATAGCCGGACAAGTCCCGGCGGGAAAATTCCGCCAGGTCGATGCGATAATGGAAAATAGGCCACAGCACGCGATTGGCGAAACCGTTGTAATATTCGTCGAAATCTTCCACCCGGAGATCCAGGACAATATAGCTGTTCTTGCCTTTCTTCAGGGTGTGGGTCCGCGGTGCATCGTTCACTTGGCCGCTCCAGCCCAGCCAGACGCAAGGGTGATTGCGCAAAGTCGCCTTGAGCACCACTTCCAGCCCACCGGGATGGTTGCCCGAATCGGGCAACGCCACGCGGTTGGATATTATGAAGATGCGCGCCAATAACGATCCTCCCAGCTTTGGCTCAAACGCATCGCGCTGAGAATGACCCCGGCCATGGAATAGGTCTGGGGGAAATTGCCCCATAGCGCGCCGGTCTGGGGATGAATGTCCTCAGCCAAAAGGCCATAGGAATTGCGCAAGTTCAGTGCATCCTGGTAGCGCTCGCGCGCTTCTTCGCGCCGGCCGAGCGCCGCGAGCGCATCGATCAGCCAGAAGCGGCAGACCAGGAATTCGGTTTCCGGCAGGCCGAAATCATCTTCCGCGGCATAGCGCATGACATGACGGCCCCGCACCAGGTCATGCTCGATCGCCGCCACGGTCGAGGCAAAGCGCGGATCATGGGCGTCGATCAGACCGAGCTCGGGCAGCAGCAGCACGCTGGCATCCATGTCCTCCGTGCCTTCGGCAGCGGTGAAGGCGCGGCGCTTTTCGTTCCAGACTTTCTTGAGCAGGGTTTCGCCAATGGAATCAGCCAGTCCATGCCAATGGGCAGCGCGATCGTTAAGTCCCAAACGCGCCGCGATGGCGGCGGTACGGCTCAGCCCCGCCCAGCACATCGCCCCGGAATGGGTATGCACGCGTTTTCGTCCACGGAATTCCCAGATGCCGGCATCCGGCTCCAGCGCCAGTTCGGCGCATTTCTGCGCCATCTTCTCCAGCAGGCGGAAAAGGCTTTCGTCGCCGGGATTGGGCAGGCGCTTGTCGAAGAACATCGGCGTTGCCGCCAGGATGACGCTGCCATAGGCGTCATGCTGCACCTGTTCGACGGCAGCATTGCCGATGCGCACCGGGCCATGGCCTTCGAACCCCTTGAGGTCGGGCGCAATCCATTCGGTGAGATCGTCAGACGGCACGATGCCGTAGCAGGGCGCCAATGTGTCGGTGTTGCCGGCGATGGAGAGGATATAGGCGATATATTGCTCCATGGCGCGGGTGGCGCCGATGGCATTCAACGCCTTGACCACGAAATAGGCGTCCCGCAGCCAGCAATAACGGTAATCCCAGTTGCGTCCCGAATGGGGCGCTTCGGGCAGCGACGTGGTCAACGCCGCGACGATGCCGCCGGTTTCCTCGAAGGTGGTCAGCTTCAGGGTAATGGCGGCACGGATGGACGCTTCCTGCCATTCATAGGCGATGGACAGGCGGCGCACCCATTCGCGCCAATAGCCGTTGGTGCGCTCCAGAAAATCGCGCACGGTGGAGCCGATATCGCCCATGAAAGGCTCGTCCGGCCCGAACACTAGGTGCAGCGGCCGTGTAAGGGCGAAAGGGGTTTCCTGCTGGATATAGGAGAGCGGCGCATCGGTGGTCAGCCGCACCAGCGGCGGCTCGCCATAGGTGACGTGGCTGGAACCGGCCACCTGGCGCTTCATGGGCGTGCCATAGAACTGCGTCGGCCGCACGCGAATGGCGATGCGCGGCAGGCCTGCGATGGGCTCGATGATCCGCATCAGCTGGGGCGGCCGCAGTAGCCGGTCGAAATTGCGCAGGCGCGGGGCGAAGTCAGTGATCTTCACCTGCGCGCCATCGTCGGCGGTCAAGACGGTGACCACGGTGGCGGTGTTGCGATCATAATGCGAGACGGCGCCCACCTGCCGGCTCAGCACCACATCGCAAAAACCCTTTTCCTCATCGCCCGCGATCAGCCGGCTGAATACCGGGTCGGAATCAAAGCGCGGAAAGCACCACCACACCAGCTGGCCCTGGGCATTGACCAGGGCAGCGATGCGCCCATTGCCTACCACGGCGAGATTGGCATTGGCGGTCATGATGCGCCTGCCTCGGCTGCCCTGGACAACCAGGCTCGCACCGCGCGGGGGGACTCAAAGACATGCTCGGCGCCAGCAAAATGCCTGCCCACGGAAAAGCCGCGCCCGCCCAGTCGCGGCAGGATGCGAAACACGTCCAGGTCGGTGGTGTCATCGCCGCCGAACAGAATAGTGCGGCCGGCGAACGGCTTCTGTTTGGCCAGCGCCGTGACAGCGGTGCCCTTGTCGATCCCGAAAGGCCTGGCCTCGATCACTGCCTTGCCTTCCAGAATATGCACCTTTTCGGCTTCGAACAGCTTGGCGTGCTTTTCCATCGCGGTGGCCAGCACCGGCTGGGCTTCCGGCGCCAGGCGGTAATGCAGCGCCAGCGCGCATTTCTTGTCTTCCAGCAGCAGGCCCGGAATGTTGGCGGCCAGGCCGACGAAAATATCGCGCACCGAATCGGGCAGCGGCTGGCTGCGCGACACCTGCCCATCGAGACCTCTGATCTCGCCGCCATGCGCACCGATGGCGGCGGGGCGAAATGGCGCGAACAGATGGTCGATGCTGGCCAGCGAACGGCCACTGACAAAGGCCAGCGCACCGCCAAGGTGGTGCGACAGCCGCTCCAGGCTGCGCAGCAGTTCGCGCGGCACCTTCACACGATCGGGCGTACGCGCCAGATCCAGCAAGGTACCGTCAATATCCAAGAACAGGGCGGTGTTTCCACTCACCGGCGGCATCATCAGGGCTTTCCGTTCGCTACGGCCCGTGCTTCACAAAAGGGCAATGAAATGGGCTTCGATCCAATAGGATCGAAACGCGCGAGCAGGCCATCAGGTTCCGGTTATTTCTTGGGGCGGGCCCAGGCAAATGCACCACCTTCCATCCCCGCATCATTGGAGACGATGGTCACATTGCGCGGCAGCTTGAACTTAACCTCGGAGGAGTTGCCGCCGCCGAGATACAGATGGTCATAATTGAACACGGTCTGCAAGACGGCAATCAATTTCTTGATCCGCTTGTTCCAGCGGGCGCTACCGATCTTGCGGCGGGTCGCGTCACCCACCACCACGTCAAAATCATCCTTGGGGTGCATGACCAGATGGGCAAGGTCCATGTGCGGCATCAATTCGCCGTCGCGAAACCAGGCGGTGCCGAAACCGGTGCCCAGAGTGCAGACCAGTTCCAGCCCCTTGCCCTTGATCACCGCCAGACCCTGAACGTCGGCATCATTGAGAAGCTTGACAGGCTTCTTCAAATTCTTCTTCAGGGCTGCCGCCAGGGCAAAACCTTTCCAGTCCTCTGTGCCGAAATTGGGCGCGCTGATCACTTTGCCGTGCTTGACCGCGCCGGGAAATCCGACGGTGACGTGATCGTATTTTCCCAATGGCGCGACCAGCTTGACAAGTGCCGCCACGATCTGGCGCGGCTTGCGCTGCTTGGGCGTCTTGACCCGCACCCGTTTGGCGACATAGCGGCCGCGCGGCGTGATGATCGCGGCCTTGAGGCCGGAGCCGCCCACATCGATGCAAAGAATCTGTTTAGCGGCGGGCACGGGGGCGGGTCCTCTTCTTCTTGCCTTCGTTCATCATCAGGTTCAGCGCCGTGTTGACCAGAGCGACGTGGGAAAATGCCTGGGGAAAGTTTCCCAGCATGCGCCTGTCGTCCGGATCATATTCTTCGGCATAAAGGCCTACATCATTGGCGAGGCGGCTGAGGCGCCCGAACAGGCGGGTCGCTTGGGCGCGCCGGCCCATCAGGGTATAATTGTCGGCCAGCCAGAAACTGCAGGCCAGGAACGCGCCTTCGCCCGGCGGCAAGCCGTCCACCCCCGTTACGGTCTCATAGCGCAGCACCAGGCCCTTGTGGATCAGCCGCTTTTCGATCTCTCGCACCGTGGCCTTGATGCGCTTGTCGGAGGCCGGCAGGAAACCCACCAGCGGCAACAGCAGCAGACTGGCATCCATCGCCTGGGAGCCATAGGCCTGCACGAAGCAGCCGCGCGTCTTGTCCATGCCGTTCTTGCAAACATCGGCGTGAATCTTGCGCGCCACCTTCTTCCAGTGCGCCTTCTGGGCCGCCGTGGAATCCGATGCCCGCGAGGCGCGGTCGAACGCCACCCATGTCATGACCTTGGAATGAACGAAGTGCTGCGACTGGCCCCTTATTTCCCAGATGCCCTCATCGGGGAGGCACCAGTTCTTTTCCAGGTGCCGCATGAAGACGGCGCGCAGTTCGGTGCCGCGCGGCGAGGCCGGCAAGCCGCCGGCACGGGCCTGCGCCATCACATCGGCCAGCTCGCCATAAATATCGAGCTGAAGCTGGGTATGGGCGGCATTGCCGATGCGCACGGGCCGTGAATTCTCGTAACCGGGCAGATGCGGCAGTTCCAGTTCATCCAGCCGCTTTTCGCCCAGCACGCTGTACATGGTCTGAAGCTGTTCCGGCGCGCCGGCGATGACCCGCATAAGCCATTGCTGCCACACCGCGGCTTCTTCACGATAGCCGGCATTGAGGAAGGCCAGCAGGGTAAAGGTGGCGTCGCGCAGCCAGCAAAAGCGGTAATCCCAGTTGCGGGTGCCACCGATCTTTTCCGGCAGCGAGGTGGTGACCGCCGCCACGATGCCGCCGGTGGGCGCATAGCTGAGGCCCTTCAAGGTGAGCAGCGAGCGCATCACCGCCTTGCGCCACTTGCCCTTAACATTGCAAAGATCCGTCCATTGCCGCCAATAGCGTTCGGTCTCTTCCAGCGCGATAAACGCATCGATCGACAGGGGCACTGGCTGGAAAGATTCGCCATAAGCCAGGACGAAGGGCATGGTTTCGCCCTCATTCAGCTTGAACTGTGCCACGCTGTGCATGTTCTCGCCCCGCACATCGGCGGGGGTGCGCAATGTCAACAGATGCGGCCCAGCCACCGCGGTCATGGTGCGGCTGTCGCGGCGCGATACCCACGGTATCGTCACGCCATAATCGAAGCGGATAGCCAGCTCGGTGCGCATCTCCACATGCCCTTCCAGGCATTCGACGATACGCACGATACAGCTGCCCGGTGTGCCCGGCGGCATGAAGTCGATCACCCGCGCCTTGCCGGTCCTGGTGGTGAACAGGGTTTCCAGGATCAGGCTGTCACCGCGATAGCGCCGCGAGGATTTGAATTTTTTCGCCGCCGGCTCAATCAACCAGCGGCCGTTGTCCTTGGTGCCCAGCAGGGCGGCAAAACAGGCCGCGGAATCGAAGCGCGGCACGCACAGCCAGTCGATGGAGCCATTGCGGCAGATGATCGCCGCGGTACGGCAATCCCCGATCATGGCATAATCTTCAATACGCGCCGTCAAAAGCCGTAACCTTGATCTTCCTTCCCCGCCGCCGCCTCGTCCACCAACCACAACACTTCGCCCTGCGGTTTGATCCCGCCGGCCGGCCCGATGCCGCCGCGCGCCTGGGCCAGAACATCGCGTTTGCCGGCCCCCGACACCAGGAACAGGATCAATTCGCTGGAATTGAGCGCCGGATAGGTCAGGCTGATGCGCGGCTCGCCGCGCCCCTCGGGCACCGCGGCGGCCCAGCGATTCCGTTCCTGCAAGACCGGCTGACCCGGCAACAGGGAGGCGGTGTGGCCGTCATCGCCCAAGCCGAGCAAAGTGAGATGAAACAGCGGCACGCCCTCTTCCAGGGTGCCGGCGCCGTATTGCTGACGCAGGATTTAGTCATAGCGGTCGGCGGCGCTTTGCGGCGTGCCGTCGGTGGGAATGGCCAGCAGCTTGCGCGGATTCACAAACTCACTCGATAGCAGCGTCTCGCGCACCATGCGGTAATTGGAATCTTTGTGGTCCGGCGGCACAAATCGTTCATCGGAGAAAAACAGTTCGGCGCAGTCCCAGTTGATCTCCTTCTTCGCCAGCAGTTCATATGTGGCGCGCGGGGTCGATCCACCCGACAGCACCAGGCGGAAGGGATGGTGCGCCACCTTCAGCCGCCCGGCGATGATATCAGCCGCCCGCGCCGCCAGTGCGCCAGCGCCCTTCACCACTTCCATGGTTCCCGCAATACCGCTCATTTGCCGCCCAGAATGCGGATGGCGCGCCAGGAGCGGCCATCCTTGGCCAGCAGATCGTTGGCCGCGATGGGACCTTCGCTGCCCGCCGCGTAATTGGGGAAGTGACGTGGGTTGGTGTCCTGCCAGCCTTTCAGCACCGGCTCGACCAGCGCCCAGGCTGCTTCCACCTGGTCGGCGCGCTGGAACAAGGTCGCGTCGCCGATCAGGCAGTCATAGATCAGCGTCTCGTAACCTACCGCCGGCGCCTGGTGGAAATAGTCCTTGTAGTTGAAGCGCATCGAAACACTTTCCAGCATCATGGCCGGTCCTGGCCGCTTGGCATTGAAACGCAGGCGGATGCCCTCGTCCGGCTGGATGCGCAGGATCAGCCAGTCGGCATCCAGCTCGTCCACCGGCGTATCGCGGAACAAGGCATAGGGCGCCTGCTTGAAGCGGATGGCGATCTCGCTGGAACGGATGTTCATCCGCTTGCCGGTACGCAGATAGAACGGAACGCCCGCCCAGCGCCAATTGTCGATCTTCAGCCGCATGGCGGCATAGGTTTCGATATTGGAATCGGGAGAAACGTTTGGCTCCTTGCGATAGGCCGGGACCGGCGCGTCCTGCACCGTGCCCGCGTCATACTGGCCGCGCACCACGTCGGTCAGGGCCAAAGGCTGGATGGCCTTGAACAATTCCGCTTTCTTGGCGCGGATATCCTCGGCGTCGAAACTCACCGGCGGCTCCATCGCCACCATCGCCACAAGCTGGAACAGGTGGTTGGGAATCATGTCGCGCAAGGCGCCGGTCGCCTCATAGAACTTGCCGCGCGTCTCCACTCCGATGCTTTCGGCCACGGTGATCTGGACATGGTCGATGCGGTCGCGGTTCCAGATCGGCTCGAACAGGCCGTTGCCGAAGCGCAGCGCCATGATGTTCTGCACCGTCTCCTTTCCCAGGAAATGGTCGATGCGGTAGATTTGTTCTTCCTTCAGGTATTTCAGCAGGCAGGCATTCAGGGAGCGGGCCGATACGAGGTCGTGGCCGAACGGCTTTTCGACGATCAGGCGGCGGAAGCCGTTGGTGTCATCCATAAGGCCCGCTTCGCCCAGTTTGCCGGCGATGACGGGAAAGAAGCGATCGGCCACCGCCATGTAGAACAGCACATTGCCACCCAACCCCTGCTTCTGATCCAGCTCGGCCAGCAGGTCCTTGAGCTGGCTATAGGTCTCGGGTTTTTCAAAATCACCGCTGAGGAAGGTCATGGAGCCGGCAACCTTGCCCCACAGAGTTTCGTCGATTTCTTCGCTGTTCTTGGCCAGCACCGTGACCAGGAAGTTCTTCAGCTGGGCGGTCCATTCCTCGCTGGTCTTCTTGTTGTGGTCCACGCCGACCAGCGCCAGGTTCTTGGGCAACAGGCCCGTGCGCGCCAGGTTGTAGAGCGCCGGCACGACAAGCCGCTTGGTCAGATCGCCATTGGCGCCGAAGATCACGATGGCGCAGGCCGGGGGCGGCGCGTTGTGCGACTGCATGCTCATTTGTCGTCGTCCTTGGCCTTGTGGGCGGGGACGATGCTTTCGACATGGCCGCCAAATTCCTTGCGCATGGCCGACAGCAGTTTCTCGCCGAAGGTATTCTCGCTGCGGGAGCGGAAGCGCGCATACAATGCAGCGGTCAGCACCGGCGCCGCCACCGCCTGGTCCACCGCCGCCGCCACCGTCCAGCGGCCTTCGCCGCTATCGTCGACCTTGCCGCTGAATTCCTCCAGCTTTTCAGAGCGCGCCAACGCGATGGAGGTCAGGTCCAGCAGCCAGGACGCCACCACGCTGCCGCGCCGCCAGACTTCGGCGACATCCGAGACATTGATGTCGAAGCGCTCATCCTCGGGCAGCTTGTCGCTGCTGCGGCCGCTCATGATGTCGAAGCCTTCGGCAAAGGCCTGCATCATCCCGTACTCGATGCCGTTATGTATCATCTTGACGAAATGGCCCGCACCCGCGGCGCCGGCATGCATATAGCCTTCGGTGACGCGCGGATCGGATTTCTCGCGGTTCGGCGTTTTGGGAATTTCCCCCGCGCCCGGCGCCAGCGCCTTGAAGATGGGATCCAGCCGGTCCACCGACGCTTTCTCGCCGCCGATCATCATGCAGAAGCCGCGCTCCAGCCCCCACACCCCGCCCGAGGTGCCGACATCAAGATAGGCGATGCCTTTTTCCCGTAAGGACTTCGCGCGGCGCACATCGTCCTTCCAGAAGCTGTTGCCGCCATCGATCACAACGTCGCCCTTGGACAACAGCGTGCCCAGCCTGGCGATGGTCTCTTCGGTGATCTTGCCGGAGGGCAGCATCACCCACACCGCGCGCGGCGGGGCCAGCTTGGCCACGACATCTTCAAGTGAGGTCGCGCCGGTAGCGCCTTCCAGGCCCTTCACGGCGGCTGCCGATGCGTCGAACCCAATGACCTGATGCCCACGGCTCATCAACCGCCGGCCGATATTGGCTCCCATGCGGCCCAATCCAACAATTCCGATCTGCATGAAATCTCCTGAAGCGCCCCACCATGGGATGGGGCCTGAATGCGGTGCGCAATATCGGCCAAATCTAGCCTTCTGAACACGTCTGGAAACCGGCCCCGCCCATGCCTGTGGAGCAACGCCCCGTTCGGGGGGCCGGTTCCGGCATTTTTGCCGGAAAACCCGGCAAAAACAGGGGCAAAGCTTGATTTATCCCCCCGGGGCCTGCCAATTACCGCCTCCCGCCACAGGCCCCGATCATGGACGACGATTTTCGCAAAGCTGCGCTGGATTATCACCGCATTCCCCGCCCGGGAAAGCTGTCGGTGGAAGCTACCAAGCGCATGGCGAATCAGCGCGACCTGGCGCTGGCCTATTCGCCCGGTGTCGCCGCCCCTTGCATGGCCATCGTCGAGGATCCGTCCTCGGCCCGCGACTATACTGCCCGCGGTAATCTTGTCGCCGTCATCACCAACGGCACCGCCGTGCTGGGGCTGGGCAATATCGGGCCGCTGGCCTCCAAGCCGGTGATGGAAGGCAAGGCCGTTCTTTTCAAGAAATTCGCCGGCATCGACGTGTTCGACCTGGAAGTGGACGAGACCGATATCGACCGCTTCGTGGACATCGTGGCGGCGCTGGAGCCGACCTTCGGCGGCATCAACCTGGAAGACATCAAGGCGCCGGAATGCTTCGTGATCGAGAAGAAGCTGCGCGAGCGCATGAAGATCCCGGTCTTTCATGACGACCAGCACGGCACCGCCATTGTCTGCGCCGCCGCCATCCGCAACGGGTTGGTACTGCAGGGCAAGAAGCTGGAAGACGTCAAGCTGGTGACCAGCGGCGCCGGCGCCGCGGCGCTGGCCTGCGTCGATCTTCTGGTGGCGATGGGCCTGCCGGTGGACAACATCACCCTGACTGACATCAAGGGCGTGGTGCACAAGGACCGGGGCGATGAGATGGCGCCCAATCTTTCGCGCTATGCCCGCAAGACCGATGCGCGCACCCTGGACGATGTGCTGGTGGGCGCCGATGTGTTTCTGGGCCTGTCCGCGCCCAATGTGCTCAAGCCCGAATGGCTGCCGCAGATGGCGGCAAAGCCCCTGATCCTGGCGCTGGCCAATCCCGATCCGGAAATCCTGCCCGAAGTCGCCAAGGCGGCGCGGCCCGACGCCATCATCGCCACCGGCCGCTCCGACTATGTGAACCAGGTCAACAATGTCCTGTGCTTCCCCTTTGTCTTCCGGGGCGCGCTGGACGTGGACGCCACCACCATCAACGAGCCCATGAAAGTGGCCGCCGTCGAAGCCATCGCCGCGCTGGCCCGCGCCGAAGCCAGTGACGTGGTGGCGAGCGCCTATGGCGGGGCGCAGACCGGCTTTGGCCCCGACTACATCATTCCCAAGCCCTTCGATCCGCGCCTGATCCTGTCCATCGCGCCGGCCGTGGCGCGCGCCGCCATGGATTCCGGCGTCGCCCGCCGGCCCATCACCGATTTCGACGCCTACGAAAGCGAGCTGGAAAAGTTCGTCTACCGCTCCGGCCAGCTGATGCGCCCGGTGTTCGAGGTCGCCCGCCGCAATCCTAAACGCGTGGTCTATGCCGAAGGCGAAGAGGATCGGGTGCTGCGCGCGGTGCAGACCGTGGTGGATGAAGGCCTGGCCCATCCCACCCTGATCGGCCGCCGCGACGTCATTCTGGCGAAGACTAAACAGCTTGGTCTGCGCCTGGACTTCAACAAGGAAGCCCGCATCCTGGACCCGCAGGCGGACACGGAATTCTTCGCGCCTTTGACCGAACGCTATCAGCGGATGGTGGAGCGGCGCGGCGTGCAGCCGGAATCGGCGGCCCGCTGGATCGCCACGCGCCACGGCATCGCAGCCGCCATGCTGCTGGAAGCCGGCGAAGTGGACGCCGCCTTGTGCGGCGGCCTGGGCGACTGGACGCGCCAGTTGCAGAACATCCTGCCCATCATTCCGCGCCAGCGCGGCGTCTCCCGGCTTTATTCCCTGTCGGCGCTGATCCTGCCCAATGGCGCGCTGTTCTTCTGCGACACCCACGTCAATGTCGATCCCAGCGCCGAGCAGATCGCGGA
Source organism: Micropepsales bacterium (assembly GCA_038317805.1). Lineage (GTDB taxonomy): Bacteria > Pseudomonadota > Alphaproteobacteria > Micropepsales > Micropepsaceae > Rhizomicrobium. The sequence goes on along the minus strand of JBBQBL010000016.1, from coordinate 4,273 downwards.
GATGACCCAGCTGGCCGCCAGAAGCGTGCGCCGCTTCGGTCTTGCGCCCAAGGCCGCGCTGCTGTCGCATTCCAGCTTCGGCACGTCCCATTCGCCCAGCGCCATCAAGATGCGCAAGGCGCTGAGCCTGCTGCGCGCCGCCGAGCCGGATTTCGAGATCGACGGCGAAATGCATGCCGATGCGGCGCTGAGCGATGTGCTGCGCGGGCGCGTCGTGTCCAAAAGCCCCCTCACCGGTTCGGCCAACCTGCTGGTGATGCCCAGCCTGGACGCCGCCAATATCGCACTGACCTTGCTGTCGGCCGCCACCGAGGCGCTGCTGGTGGGCCCCTTGCTGCTGGGCGTGTCAAAACCGGTACATGTGATGGTCCCGTCGGTGACGGCGCGCGGCATTGTCAACATGACCGCCCTTGCCGTGGCCCAGGCCGCCGCACAAAACTAAGAAAAAAGAACGGAACGCCCCATGGAAGTCCTGGACCTGAAACAAATGGCACAAGAGGCCATCGCGCTGCACCAGCAGGGCAAGCTGGAACAGGCCGAGGCTGTGTATATGCAGATCCTGGGCGCCGATCCGGCCCTGTTCGGGCCGCGCTATTACATGGGCATCCTGCGCATGCAGCAGAACCGCTTTGAGGAGGCCTGCACCTTCCTGGGCGAAGCTTCCACCGTCTATCCCGATGACCTTGGCTGCCTGATGAATTACGGCATGGCGCTGCGCGCCGCCCGCCGCGTCGAAGAAGCGCTGACCATGTTCGACCGGGCGCTGGCGATCCAGCCGAACATGCCCGAGGGCCTTTACAATCGCGGCGTGGCGCTGGCCGACCTGCAGCGTTTCGAACTGGCGGTGGATTCCTACGACCGCGCCCTGGTGCTGCAGCCCGAAATGATCGCCGCGCGGGTCAACCGCGCCGTGGCGCTGGCGGCGGTGGGCCGGCTGGACGATGCCATTGCCGGCTATGACCGGGTGCTGTCGATGCAGCCCAGCAATATCGGCGCCCTGATCCAGCGCGGCCTGGCGCATCGCGCCAAGGGCCGCCCGCTGCAGGCGCTGGAAGATTACAACCGCGCCCTGACCGTGGCCCCCGGGGACGCCGGCGCCACTTATAATCGCGGCGTCATCATGATGGACCTGCAGCGCGCCGAAGAAGCACTGGCCGATTTCGACGCGGTGATGGATGCCTTCCAGACCAATGCCGAGATGCTGAACAATCGCGGCGTGGCGCTGCGCAACCTCAAGCGCTCCACCGAGGCGCTGAACAGCCTGGACCGTGCCCTGTCCCTGGAACCCAATTTCGCGGAAGCGTGGGGCAATCGCGCCCTGGCCCTGCGCGACCTGCTGCGGTACGAGGAAGCCATTCTCAGCCTCGACCAGGTCCTGCGCATCGACCCGGGCAATGCCGTGGCGCTGAACTGGCGCGGCAATGTCTGCCGCGACCAGCAGGATTTTGCCGGCGCCATCGAATGCTACAGCCGCGCGCTCCAGGTCCGTCCCGACTATGCCGAGGCGATGATCAATCGCAGCTACAGCTATTGGAGCCTGCGGCAGCCCGAGGCGGCGCTGGCCGATCTGGAGCGCGGCCTGATCCTGGACCCGCATTATCCCTATGCCCTGGGCGAACTGGTCCATATGCGGATGTATTGCGCCGATTGGCGCGGTTTTGACGTCAACAAGACGGCGATCGAAGCAGGCCTGCGCGACGGTGCGCGGATCGTGCAGCCCTTCATCTTCCAGGCCATCGGGGAAAATCCGCAGGATTCCCAGTCCTGCTCGCGCATCTGGGGCCATGACAAGTATCCGCCGATGGCGGCCGCGCCGTTCGACACCGCATCGCGCAAGGGCCACAAGAAAATCCGCATCGGGTATCTGTCGGGCGAATTCCGCCAGCAGGCCACCGCCATCCTGATGGCCGGCCTTTATGAGCGCCATGACCGGGACCGCTTCGAACTGGTGGCGCTGGACAATGGCGCCAACGACAACGGCGAGTTGCGCACAAGGCTGGAAAAGGCCTTCGACACGTGGATCGACATCTCTACGCTGCACGATGCCGACGCCGCGGCACGCATCCGCGCCGAGGAGATCGACATCCTGGTCAATCTGAACGGCTATTTCGGCAAGGCCCGCTCGGGCGTGTTCGCCCATCGCGCCGCGCCGGTGCAGGTCAATTACCTGGGCTTCCCCGCCACCCTGGGCGCCAACTACATGGATTACATCATCGCCGACAGCATCGTGATCCCGGCCTCCGAGCACGGCTTTTATGATGAGGAAGTCGTCACCCTGCCCGGCTGCTACCAGGCCAACGACGACAAGGGCCGCCCCATCGCGCGGGTGCCGAGCCGCGCCGAAGCCGGCCTGCCCGAGACCGGTGTGGTGTTCTGCAACTTCAACAATGCCTACAAGCTGACGCCGGCGACTTTCGACAGCTGGATGCGTATCCTGAAGGCCGTGGACGGCAGCGTGCTATGGCTGCTGGAAAGCCCCGCGCCCTATGCCGACAATCTGCGCAAGGAAGCCGCGCAACGGGGTGTGGCGGCGGAACGACTTGTTTTCGCGCCCGAGCTGGACACCGATCTGCACCTGGCGCGGCTGTCGCTGGCCGACCTGTTCCTGGACGGCTTGCCCTATAACGCCCACACCACCGGCAGCGATGCCTTGTGGACCGGCGTGCCGCTGATCACCCAGACCGGCACCACTTTCCCGGGCCGCGTCGCCGCCAGCCTGCTGACGGCAGCGGGCCTGCCCGAACTGATTACGGAAGAGACGAGCGCATTCGAAGCGCTGGCGATCAAGCTGGGCAATGACCCCAAGGCGCTGAAGAAGCTGAAAGACAAGCTGGCCAAGAACAAGGACAAGTGCGCCCTGTTCGACACCGAGGCTTTCACCCGGCACATCGAAGCGGCTTATCAAACGATGTGGAAGACCTGGCTGGCCGGGGAAAATCCCAAGAGCTTCGCCGTCAAAGCCTAGCGAATGAACTGGTCCACGTAATCGGCGCCCAGGCCGACTTTCTCGTAATGGGCGCGGCACAGGTCGATCTTGGTGAAGGCATCCTCATAGCCCAGCACGGCGCCATCGGGATCGACATAGATCATCACGCCATTGACCTGGAACAGGGTGATCATCTCTTCCACGCCCTCATCCACCACCAGGGTATGGGTCTCGCCCGGCGCCTCATAGACATAGCCGCCTTCGTTCGCGACCCAGTCATGCTCCAGATAGCGCCAGCGGCCCTTGATGACATAGCCATGCACCGGCTGGGGATGGCGGTGGCGCGACAGCACGCCGGACTTGCGGACCCGCAGCAGGTTCATCCAATAGCCGCGCGAGGCGCACAGGCACAGGGGCCGGAACCAGACATTCTCGCCCTGTGGCACCCAGACCCGTTCATCGTCCGGAATGGCGGACGCGATCACCAGTTCGGGCGGTGACTCCTTGGGCTGGGGATGCCGATAGGGGATGCGGGAATTGTCCATCTCCGGCCCGTATTATCAGGCCTTCGGGGCGCGGCGCGGCTGCTGCGCGGGACGTTCCTGAGCGGCAGCCGAAGCGGCGGCGGCCTTCTTGCGGGTGTCGGCGTGACGGCGGCGTTTGTCTTTCTTGCGGGCATTGTTGCGGCGTGCGGCCATGGAAATCTCCGTTGTTGGGGGCGCAAACTACGCTGTCTGGGCCAGGGATGAAAGTCCGGCGGCGCTATTTGGCGGTATAGCCGCCATCCACCGGCAACACCGTGCCGGTGATGAATCCGGCGCCCTCCGAGCACAGGAACACCACCGCGCCGCCGATATCCTGCGGCTTGCCCCAGCGGCCCTGCGGCGTGCGGTCGATAATGGCCTGGGAGCGCGCGGCATCGGCGCGAGCGCCTTCGGTTAGCGCCGTTTCCACCCAGCCCGGCGCAATGGCATTGACGCGGATGGTGGGCGCCCAGGCCACGGCCAGCGCCTTGGTCAGTTGCGCCACCCCGCCCTTGGAGGCGGTATAGGCCGGCACCAGCGCACCGCCGAAAAAGGACCAGACCGAGGCAGTATTGACGATCGCCCCACCGGATTTTTCCAACAGCGGCTTGGCCGCCATGCACATGCGCATGGTGCCGGTGAGATTGACGTCTATTACTTTCTGGAAACCGGCAATGGAAAATTCCTTGCCCTCTCGCAGGATGGTTCCGGCGCAATTGACCAGCGCATCCAGCCGCGTCAGGGACCCGAGGCATACTTCCACTTCCGCATCGCTGGTGACATCCAGCGCCACGGCCTTGAGATTGTCATGCGGCGGGACGGC
>JBBQBL010000015.1:0-21914 GCA_038317805.1 Micropepsales bacterium | reverse complement strand
TTGTGCTGCAGCGACTTATCGACCGCGGCATTGGCCGTGGTGATGTTGTTCTTGCGGCGGCCGGTAAAGCCCTTGGCTTGCTTCAGGACCTTGTTGCGGCGGGCGCGCGACGGAACGGAACGGGGTGAACGGCTCATGGTTTAAATTCCCCCGCCATACGGCATCCAGCGCTTCACGCGCCGGGTTTCCGACGAGGACAGGGTGTCCATGCCGCGCAGGTCGCGCGTGCGCGCCGGCGAATTGTTGATCAACCGGTGGCGCTTGCCGACCTGGTGGGTTTTGATCTTCCCGGTCTTGGTGATCTTGAAGCGCTTTTTAGCGCCCGACTTGGTCTTCATCTTGGACATTTTGCTTTTCCTTTTGGGGACCGTGAGGTCCTGGTCGCGTTTGGAGCCGCCACGGCATGTCCGGCCGGGCCACTCGAAGAGCGCGCGTTTAAAAGGAATTGGACGCCAAAATCAAGCCACCCAAGGCTTTTGGGGCGGCTTATTCGTCCCTTTTGCCGGCCCCATCGGCCTGGCCGGTAACACCGAAATCCTTGGACTGGGAGCCCCGGTCGGCAAGGCTGAAGCCTTCAGCGCCCAGGCCGCGCTTCAAAAGCTCACGAATGGCGGCCGCCCGGCTGGGCATGCGCTTGGCAAAGCGCCAATTGTCCAGCGCCTCCAGCTCTTCCCCGGTCAGCATGATCTGAAGGCGCTCGCCGCGCGTGAAATCATTCATGGCAAAACACCTTTCCCAACAGTCACTTAGCAGAAAGTAAATGAGTAACCTACTCACTCTGCTAGGCCCACTAACAAAACGGACTTTGGGAACTTTTGGTTCCTGTCTGCAGGGTTGTTGTTTGTACAAAACCAGCCAGAGTCTAACTTAAGTCATTGATATTGTTTATTATTTTTCTTGCATTGGGTGCGCGGCGGGCATAGGGTGCTTGAGAAAGGAGGATCATCCATGGATGCCGTCCTCGCCCAAAGCCAGCATACCCCCTCAAACCCAATGACCGCCCCCGACCTCGTCGCCGAGGCCAACCACCGCATCGCCAACAGCCTGACCCTTTTGGTCAGCATGGTGCGGATGCAGGCGGTCTCTGTGAAAAAGGGGGCCGACACCCTCAGCAACGCCGAAGTCCGCCAGCTCCTGGACGGGGTGGCGGCCCGCATCAACACCATCAGCCAGCTTCACCGGATCCTGTCGCGGACCGGGTCGGAAGGGGCCGTCAGCCTCAAGCCGCATTTGTCCGAAGTCACCGACGCCCTGGTGGCGGCGCTGTCCTCGCCCGAACAATCGGTGCGGGTTGTACATACCGGCGGCGATTGCATCGTGCTGATGCGCCAGGTCCAGCCCATCGTTCTTATCCTGTGCGAAGTCTTTATCAATGCGATGAAGCACGCACACCCCGCGGGCGTGCCGCTGGTTATGACGGTGGACTGCTCGCCGGCACAGGATGGCCGCCTGGTGCTGTCCATCAGCGATGATGGCGTCGACCTGCCCGAAGGGGCCGATCCGCTGTCCAGCGGCGGCATGGGCTTCAAGGTGATGCGCAGCCTGGCGACAGAAATCGGCGCCGATCTGCAAATTCAGTCCACCGCGCTGGGCCTCACCTTCCGGCTGTCCCTGCCGGAAGGCACCATGGCCGGCACCAAGTTCACCTGATTTGGGCAGGCTTGTTGAAGGCCCGCGGCGCGACTAGCCTTCCGTCCTGATTTGAAAAGGATGGGCGGTCATGTCCCTGATCGGTGAATTCAAGAAATTTGCCATGCGCGGCAATGTCGTGGACCTGGCGGTCGGTGTGATCATCGGCGCGTCCTTCACCGGCATCGTCAATTCGCTGGTCAATGACGTCATCATGCCGCCGATCGGCCTGGCGCTGGGCGGTGTGGACTTCGCCAATTTCTTCATTGTGCTCAAGGGCGACCACGCCGTGGACACCCTGGCCGCCGCCAAGGCCGCCAAGGCGGTAACCCTGAACTATGGCCTGTTCATCAATGCGGTGATCAATTTCATGATCGTCGCCTTCGCTCTGTTCATGCTGTTGCGCCAGCTCAACAAGCTGGTGGCGCCCACGCCGGCCACCGATGCCGCGCCGCCGCCTTCGGAAGAAGTGCTGCTGCTGCGCGACATTCGCGACAGCCTGAAATCGCGTTGATGAAAAAGACCCTGCTTGCCTGCCTGCTGCTGGCGGCGACGCCAGCGGCAGCGGCCGATGACCCGGCGGCGGCGGTGGAAGCCTTCTATGCCGTCTATGCGCCGTTGCATGTCCAGGGCGGCGGCATTCCCGACGCCACCGAAAGGGTGCGCTATGCGCCCGTGCTGTCGCCGCGCCTCAACAAGCAACTGGTGAGCGCCGCCGCCGCCCAGGCGCGGCTGACCGCCAAGGTGAAGAACGCCGTGCCGCCGATGCTGGAAGGCGATATTTTCTCGTCGCCGTTCGAAGGAGCCAGCGCCTGGAAAGTCGGCGCTTGCCAGGTGACGGGCGCCGCCGCCCGTTGTCCGGTGGCCCTCAGCTACGTGCCGCCCCAGGTCCCAGGCCGCAAGGCCGAAAAGCCCGCCAACTGGAACGACACCATACTGCTGGTGGCCACGCCACAGGGCTGGAAAGTGGACGATGTGGTCTATGACGCCGGTTTTGCCTTCGGCAACACCGGCAGGCTCAGTTCCATGCTGGACATGGTGGTCGCAGCAATTCCTTGAAGCGGCGCCGCCGTGTAACCATTTGCAGTTAGCCGCGAATTTTGGGGAGAGAAAGGAAAACGCCATGACCGATACCAGGACCGACATCAAATCAGAGCGGCAATTGACCCCGGAACAGCACCGCGTGCTGCGCGAGCGTGGCACCGAACGCCCCGGTTCCAGCCCCCTGAACCATGAAAAGCGTCCCGGCGAATTCGAATGCGCCGGCTGCGGCGCCGAACTGTTCGACGCCCATACCAAGTTCGAAAGCGGCACCGGCTGGCCCAGCTTCTGGGACACCAAGCCCGGCGCGGTGACCACCACCACCGACACCAGCCACGGCATGGTGCGCACCGAGTTCAACTGCGCCAAGTGCGGCGGTCATCTGGGCCATGTCTTCAATGACGGTCCTGGGCCCACGGGCCTGCGCTACTGCACGAATGGCTGCGCTTTGGATTTCAAGCCCAAGTAGCAGCGCTGTATACAAAGAATAAGGCCGCGGCTTGTGAAAGCCGCGGCATTTCTGTTTCAGACGATCTTAGAAATTGTCGCGGGACCGCGCCGCCGCCGTGGCTTCGGCATCCCGCAGGCTGTCGCCCTCGGGACCATCCAAAGCCTTTTCAGCATCCTTGCCCAAGTCCGGGATATTCGCCTTGTTCTTGGCGACAAAGGCGGCTTGGTCGGAATCGAACTTGCGGGTGGCGGCGTAATCGCCTTCGCCCACGATCTGCTTCTTCTTGGTGGTCTTCTTCTTGGCCTTCTTGGCGGCTGCCTTCACGACCTTCTTGGTCTTTGTCTTTTTGACGGGCTTTTTCGCCTTTGTCTTCTTGGCGGCCGTCTTTACCGCCTTCTTCGATTTCTTAGCGGGGGCTTTCTTGGCCTTGGCAGGCCTCGCCGCCTTCTTCGCTTTTTTCTTTTTCTTTGCAGCCATGTCATTCACTCCATGGTTTTCATGTGACGCAAAAACTCTACGCGCCTTCGGGCCAATGCGCGAGCGTCAGCTTCGTTCCGGAAATCATTTCTTTTGTGACAGGCCGCAGGGTCGTTGGCGCATGTTGCCCATGCCATGGCCCCCGCCTAGCATGGGCCGATGACGGGGCTTTATCTTGAAGACTTCCACGTGGGACAGCGCTTCACCAGCGGTACCCATGCGCTGGATTCCGCCCAGATCAAGGCTTTCGCCGCGCGCTTTGATCCCCAGCCCTTTCACCTCAGCGAAACAGACGCGGACAAGAGCTTTTTCCAGGGACTTGCCGCCAGTGGCTGGCATACCGCCTGCATCACCATGTCGCTTTTGGTGAAAAGCGGCATGCCCATAGCCGGTGGGCTGATCGGCGCGGGCGGCGAGATCACCTGGCCGCGCCCCACCCGCCCCGGCGATGTGCTGCAGGCGGAGAGCGAAGTGCTGGCGGTGACGCCGTCCCGCTCCAAACCGGAGCGCGGCATGATCACGGTCCGGACCGAGACCAAGAACCAGAAGGGCGAGGTGGTTCAGATCCTGACCAGCAAGATGCTGGTCTGGCGCCGCCCTTAATAGAACTCGAGCGCCGCATTCCGCGGCGCGACCGTCAGCATCCGCCAGCTTCCTTCCCCCGCGAGCGAAGCGACCGGCGGGGGAAGGTGTCGCAACGAGATCTCGGCGGAGCCGAGTCGAGTTGCGACGGATGGGGGCAGATCAACTAAAGCGCGCGGGCCGCGCCGCTTTCGGCGCTATGGCGGATGCGGGAGTCTTCAAGGTCCAGCTCGCGCTCGATGCGGCGGCGGGCGTCGTCGCTGATCTCGCTGCGGTAATAGAGGTCGGCGATGCTGGCGCGCTCGGCGTCCAGGAACTGAAGCTGCAGCGCCGCGCTGGCATTGCTGATATCGCCGGTGCCCAGATCCTGGCAGGCGGCGACGAAATAGGCGCGGCGATCCTCGTTGCGTCGCCGCAGCGCCGACACGGTTTCGGGCGCCGCCACCGCGCCTTCCAGCGAATCCAGCCGCGCCAGGGCTGCGTCGATACTGGCCAGCCGGGCGCTGATTTCCTTTTTCTTGTCGGTGTCGGCTTCGCGCCGGCCATGTTCGGCGATTCCCAGCATCCGGATGACCCAGGGCAGGGTGAAGCCCTGGCCCACCAGGGTCACCAGGATCACGCTGAAGGTGATCAACAGCAGCAGGCCGCGATGGGGAAAATCCCCGCCGTTCGCCATGATGGGAATGGACAGGGCCGCCGCCAGCGACACCACCCCGCGAATGCCGGTAAAGGCGACGATGAAAATCCCCTGCCAGGGCGGCAAGGGATCATGCCGCGCCAAAGCGGGTATGAGCCGCGTGGCATAGGTTACCGCGAACACCCAGATGAACCGCACCACGATGATGACGATGCAAATCAGGGCGCAGGCCAGCGCCAGGCTTTTCCATTGCGACAGGTCCAGCGTGTCGGCGATCACGCGCGCCTGAAGGCCGGTGATCAGGAATACCAGCCCCTCGATCAGGTAGATCACCAGATCCCAGACGAAGAAGCCCTGCAGGCGGGTGGCCGGCGAGATGAAGCGCGGGCCATTCCAACTGACGTAAAGGCCGCAGACCACGGTGGCCAGCACGCCCGACCCGCCCAAGCTTTCAGGCAGCCAGAACGCCACGAAGGGGCTCAGCAGCGCGAATACCATTTCCACCCGCGGCTCATTGGCCCAGCGCCGCACGACCAGCGCGCCCCAGCCGATGAACAGGCCCCAGACGATTTCGCCCGCCACGATCAACAGGAATTCGCCTATCGCCACCGGCAGCGAGAAGGTGCGCCCCAGGGTCACCGCGCCGACCGCGAAGCTGAACAGGATCAGGGCGGTGGCGTCGTTCACCAGCCCTTCGCCTTCCAGGATGGTGAGGACGCGCCTGGGCAGGGCGAAGCGGCGGGCGATCGCCATGGGCGCCACCGCATCGGGCGGCGATACCACCGCGCCCAGCACGAAGCCGACGGCCAGCGGCAGGCCCAGGATGTAATACGACACCCCCGCCACCGCCACGGCGGTGAAGATCACCGCCCCCACCGCCAGCAGCAGGATGGGCCGCAGGTTCTCCTTGAAGCCGCGCCAGCTCATCTGCACCCCGGCGCGATACAGCAGCGGCGGCAGGAGCAGGGTCAGGACCAGTTCCGGGCGCAGCTCGATGCGGGGCATGGTAGGCAGGAAGCTGATCCCCAGGCCCAGCAGCACCAGGAAGATCGAAATGGGAATGTTCCAGCGCCGCGCCGCCAGGGCCGCGAAGCCGGTGATCCCGACAAGAGCGAAGGTGAGAAGAAGTTCGGGCAAAAGCATGGAACTCAGTTTGCTGATGCAGGGCAGCAAGAGCAACCATGCCGAACACAATGATGTCACAGCGGCCTGGCCGGATCGAAAAGGCGCGCCCGCCGGGTTTACGGCCCTTGCCGAATTCGCCGTCGCCAAATTTGGCGAAGACTTGCCGCGCATCGGGACCTTTTCCGGCCCATTTCCGCCACACTGTCGCAAGACGCTGAAATGGGTTCCGGGGCAGATAAAAAGGGAACACAGATGCAAAAATTGAAGACCGCCATCCTCACCTCCGCCATGGTCGCCGCGGCCATCAGCTTGGGAGGATGTGCGACCCGTGAATATGTCGACCAACATGTTGCCGTCGTAGATGCCAAGACGCAGGCGACCCAATCCCAAGTAGACCGTCATACCGCCCAATTGGCCCAGCTTGACCAATCCACCAAGGAAGCGCTCGACCGCGCGACCGCGGCGGGCAAGCTGGCCGAAGGCAAGTTTCTCTACACCATGGTCCTGTCGGACGACTCGGTGAAGTTCAAGGCCGCCAGCGCCAAGCTTTCACCGGAAGCCCAGCAGCGCCTGACCGAGTTTGCCGAGAAGCTGAAGACCGACAACCGCAACGTCTATCTGGAAATCCAGGGTCACACCGACGGGCGTGGTCCGGAGGCGGTCAACCAGCGGCTGGGCGAAGAGCGCGCCGAAGCCGTCCGCGTTTTCATGAACCGTCATGGCGTGCCGCTCAACCGCATGTCGGCCATCTCTTATGGCAAGGAAGATCCGGCAACCACCAACAAGACCCGCGTTGGTCGCGCACAGAATCGCCGCGTCGTGCTGGTGGTGATGTCGTAAAACCGGCGTTCTGAAAGATTGACGGGGCCGCGCCAGGTGACGCGGCCCTTTCTTTTTTCGCTATCGCTTCAAACCCAGCAGGTCCGACCAGCGCCAGGCATCCGTGCCGATGGCAAAGCGCGTGCCGCCATCGGCCAGCGACAGCACCACCGTGCCGTGCATGGTCTGGTTGCGGCAGGATTCCGATGAGAAGGCGACTTTCCACATGATCGCCTGGCGCACCGCTGACAGGCCCTTGCCCTCCTGCGCGCCCGACCGCACCCAGTCGCCATTCCACATCATGATCGCCTTGCCCTGACGTCCGGCACCGGCAACCGCATTGTGCACCAAAGGATCGGTGCGCAAGGCTCGCTGCACCGCGCGAGCCGTGTCGCAGCCCCCGCCACCGCCGCCGCCCGCGCCATCCTCGCCTGCACTCGCCGCACCGGTAAGCTGGGCTTCGCTGAGGATGTCGGAATTGTCGACCGGTTCCGGCGAGGTGACTTTCGCAAAGATCGGCATGGGGGTGGGCTGCGCCATCGGCGGCGGCGCCTGCTCCGCGGCTGCTGGCTCGTCCGGTTTGGCCGGGCCCGGCGGCTCGGGCGCCTTGGCCAGGGCAATGATGGTGAGGTGCAGTTCAGCGTCCGGCTTTTTGGGTGGCGTGCCGGCACGGGGCCAGAACAGGGCGGTCAGCGCCGCCACATGCACGGCGGCAGTGAAGCCCCAGCCCAGCGCGCGATCGCGGCGGGACTTTGGCTTGGGGGCGGGGCTGGCTGGCGGGCGCTCCATTGCGGAAATGGAGCATGTGCCCAAGGCAAGACCATGGCGAGATCATGCCAAGGTTCCTTGCTTTTGTTTCAATTTGGCGCGACGGGTTCTGCGGCGCCCTTGCTTTGCGTCCGCAAAGCAATGGCGCACTCGACAGGATTCGAACCTGTGACCTCTGCCTTCGGAGGGCAGCGCTCTATCCAGCTGAGCTACGAGTGCGTAGTGCCGGACCTATAAAGAAAACGGGCCCGGCTTGCAAAGCGGGCCCGTTTTCCCTGGATTTAATCGCCGACTAGAGCCAGCTGGCCACGCCGCCATGGCCCGAGCAGGTGCCCTGGCGGTTCTTGTAGGTGACGGTGGTGCCGTCCTTGCACTTGGCCGAACCACCGGTGGGGGCCGCCATCATCATGGAACCGCTTGCCGCCGCCTTGGGCTTGGCGGTCATCGCCATGCTGGCGGCAGGGGCCGGCTCGGCGCCGGCGGTCTTGGGCGTGGCGCCCGCCTTCATGCAGGTGCCCATGTAGTCGGTGTACTTGGTCTTGGCCTTGTCGGCGGCCGACATGGTTTTCCAGGTGGCGGCGCAGCTCTTCATGCTGGCCTGCTGCGGCGTGTCGGCAGCCTGGACGGGCGAGATGGCGGCAACGATGACCGCGGCGGCGAGAAGCAAACGCATAAAGACCCCCTTGCTGGTTGAACAGGCGTCAATCATCTGCGCGGGCCCTGGGGGCTGCAAGGCTGTTACCGAAATTTATTGCGCGAAGAAGGCCGCGATTGCCCCGCGCGCGGAACCTGCGTCGGCAGCGGCGGGCAGGGTGGTGATCCTGGCATCCGGCAGTTGGGCGGCCAGCACCGGCTTCAGGTCAGGACCCTCTTCCAGCGGCAGCACCGCCAGGGCGCGGACCTTTCGCAGATCCTCGGTGACTTCGGCCTTCAGCATGGCGGCCGGCCATTCTGGATCATTTGCCGCCACCCCGGCAAAAGCGGCGGGGTCCAGGGCATGCACCAGCACCAGCCGCGCGCCCGGCGGGGGCGAGATGTCACTCTCCAGCAGTGCGACCAGGATGGCCGATCCGGCGGACCCACGCGCCACCACCAGCACGGCCTTGGCGGCATCGCGGGGGCCGGTCGCGGCGCAGTCCATGAACAGCGGCTTGCCGTCCGGGCTTTTGGCCGGATGCAGACGCGCCACCGTGTCCAGATGCGCATGCTCGCAGGCCGCGATGAAGGCGCGGCGGGCGTGGCGGTATGGGCTTTCGGAACGCTCGTGCATCATCCTAGTGTAGCGCAAATGTCCGCGTTCGGCGTCCTGGAAGAATTGCGCAACCGTCCCATCGGCGACCAGGCGCCCCTGCGGGCGGCGCGCAAAGGTTTCCGCCAGCGCATCCCCATCCTTCGCGACAATGCGCTGTTCGCCGAAGCGGTGATCGAGGCGCGGGAGGCCGGGCTCAAGGGCGAGAATTTCTATGCCAGCGACCGCAACCCGCCCTATTGGCACCGGGTGGAAGGCGCCACCGACAAATTGTGGTTGCGCAAATCCGTGGCGGACAAACTGGCGCGGGTGAATGGGCGCATTGCACCGGCGGGCCTGGAGCTGTTTGTGTTCGATGCCTGGCGGCCGCGCGAAGTGCAGGCCTATTTCCATGATGTGTGGATGCCACGGGAATTGCAGCGGCGTGATCCTTCCCTGACCGGCGCTGCGCTGACCGAGGAAGTGGAACGCTATTGGGCCGCGCCGTCGGACAGCGCGGATTCGCCAGCGCCCCACGCCACCGCGGCGGCGGTGGACCTGACGCTACGCTGGAAGAATGGCGAGACGCTTTGGATGGGCTCGCTGTTCGATGACGTCACCGCGCTGGCCAACCGCGACCGCTTCGAGAATCTGGACGCGCAGAACTTTTCCTTCTCCGACCAGGAAGCGCGCGCGAACCGCCGCCTGCTGCATTGGCTGATGATCGAAGAAGATTTCGCCGGCCATCCCGACGAATGGTGGCATTTTTCCTGGGGCGACCAGATGTGGGCGGCGCTGAGCGGCGCTGCGAGCGCGCATTATGGGTTGGCGACTATTCCAGGATCGGCCTGAACGCCCCATCCCAATTTTCGCCCGGCGGATGCTTTTCGTAATAGGCGATGCGCGCCAGATGCAGGTCGTACATTTTCTGGCTGGCGCCTGACAGGCGGCGGCATTGCGCGATCAGGTCTCGTGCCATCTGCCAATGCTGCTTGCGGATAGCCTGGAAGATGTGGTCGTGAAACACGGTCAGGGCACGGAACTTGGGCGAGGCGCGCGCCACCGGATTGCCCATGATGGCGTACAAGGTCACCGGCGGAGCACTGATGCCGGCTGCGATGGTATCCACTTCCAGGAAGGCAAAGCCGCGCTCGGCCAGCCGCCGCGTTTCATCGGCCACGATCAGCGCCGGGCCATATTGATGAGACAGCGTCTGGATGCGCTGCGCCAGGTTCACCGCGTCGCCATTGACGCTGTAGACCATGCGGCCATAGCCGCCATAACCGCCCGCGATCACCGGACCGGTCGCGACGCCGACGCCAATCTCTACCTGCGCCGGCAGCGCGCCTTCGCGGTGCTGCTGCGCCAGCTCCTCGGTGACGCGGGCCGACATGATCGCCATGCCATTGGCCGCCTCGCAGGCGTGCAGCGCATGATCGGCATCGTCCAGTGGCGCGTTCCAGAAGGCGGCAAAACCATCGGCGGTCAGCCGGTCGATGGTGCCGCCATGCGCCAGCGCCTGATCGATCAGCGGCGACAGCGCTTTTTGCATCAGGCTGGTGAAGCCCGCCGCATCGTCCTTGTAGGCCGCGGCCACACCGGCCAGTCCGCGCACGCCGCACACCAGATAGGTGATGGTGCGGGTTTCGCCTTCCAGCTTCAAAAGGTTGGGACGGCGAGCGATTTTCTCGATTGTTGCGCGCGGCAGGGAATCCGAAAAGGCCATGCGCAGCCCGGCATAGGCCAGCCGCATGTCCTGGATCCAGACCGCGGCGCCCGCGCCGAAGGCCAGGACCAGAAACAATACCGGCGTCGCCGCATCGGCCAACAATCCGTGCGCGGCATACAGATACCAGGAGCCCGCGCCCGCCGCCGCCGATCCCGCCATCACCAGCGCCGCCGGCCAGCCCAGCCCGAAGCGTAACAGGGCGATCATCGCCGCGCCCAGCACCACCAAGCCCAAGGCCTCCAGTATCCGCGCCCAGGCGGGACGCACCAGCATGCTATGGCCCGCCAGGTTCTCGATGCTTTCGCTGATCACGCTGGCGACACTGGCGGGACCCAGCGGCGTCTTCACCACCTGACCTTCAGCGCCGATCACCACCACCGCGTCCTTGACCGGCACTGCCGTCAGCGCATTGGGATTGAGCATCCGTTCCGAGACATTGGCTGCGTAATGCAATCGCATGCGGCCGCTGCCGTCGGTGGGCGCGGTTCCTGACGATGTTTCCAGACCCGCGATGCCGGTGCCGGTGAGGAAGGTGAGGGGATCGCGCTCGTTGCTGGTGACGGTGATGTCGGGTTTGCCGTCGGTCACGCGCAGCACTTCGGCCGCCATGCCGGGCACAAGCGCGGGGCCAAGCTGAAAGACCAGCGGGATACGGCGCAGCACGCCGTCGCTGTCCGGGATCAGATTGATGGCGGCCGATCCGGCGGCGTTGCTTTCCAGCACGCTCTGCGCCCCGCTAGCCGCCCCAAAGCGCGGCAGATGGCCAAAGGGATTGGCGGTGCCGCGATAGACAAAACGCGCCTTGGTGTGGGGCGCGCGCCCTGCCACGCCCAGCACCGCGGGCACTATGAATTTGGCCTGGACGAATTCCGCCGCCAGGTCATGTCCCGGTTCCGGCAATTTGGTCAGGGCGGCGCGCGCCGCGTCACTGCCGGGCGGCAGGCGCGCCGCCATGCTTTGCGGCGATGCGGCCCCTTCCAGCGGCGCGGTCAACACGATCGCCTTGGCGCCCTGGGCGGCCAGGGTGCGGGTCACCTTGACCAGCGTGTCTTCATCCAGCGAGGGCAGTTCCAGCGCACGGACGGCGAGGCGCCCATCGACAAAGGGGCGCGCGGCGTGGCGCTGGAAAGCGTCGAACAAAAGGTTGCTGGCCGCCCCTTCGATCCCCAGCCCATCGAACAGGATCACGGCCACGCCCAGCGCGAGGATCAGCGCCGGCGCCAGCCAGATGGAAAGCGGTCGGGTCCAGGTCGCCGGGGTTTTGGAAGAATCCATGCCGGCGCAGACTATTATCGTTAATAGCCGGAAGCGAGCACAGACCGGCCTCCCCTTTGGCGCGAAGCGCCTTGAAAGGGGAGGTGGCTTCAACGTTCGAGGCGAGCGTCAGCGAGCCGAGAGTAAGTTGAAGCCGAAGGGGTTCACTTTGAAGTTACGCGAATGGCGATCTGGGCCAGCAGGATCTTGGCGCCCTTTTTCTTCAGGGCGCGGTCGGTCACCGCCTGCAGGCGGTCGGCGATCACCCCGACATCGGGCTGGGCATCGGTGCGCACCACATTGGCAGTGAAAGTCATCAGGTTGCGGATATAGGCGTCGCGCAGCACCGGCATGGAGCGGCTGACTTCCTCGTGCAGCTCCTCGTTGGGAATATCCAGGCCCACGCCCACCATCAGCATCCCGGCCGGGCGGTTGTCGGCCACGATGGTGGTGTAGATCGGGTCCACCATGATGTAGCTCTTGGACTGGGTGGTTTTGTGCTCTGGCGCTTTTTGGGCTTTCTCGCCATGCTCGGCGGCATGCCCGGGCAGGGCCGCAAGGGCGATTGCAACAAAGGCCAAGAGCGTAGGGCGCAGCATGGCGTCAGTAAGCGCCGGATTGGTAAATCGAATTTTAACGGGAGCGCGAAATGACCAAACAGGGTTTGATGATTTCCATCTTTTCCGCGAGTTTCCTGGCCGCCGGGGCCGTTTTGGCCGCCGACCATCCGGGGCAGAAATTCCAGATTTCCCCCACTTCGCTGGCCAAGCCCTATGCCACCCCGGCGGCCGGCAATGAGCCTTCGACCATCCCGCGTCCGGCCGCCGCCATGCCGGAAGTGCCCAAGGGCTTTGCGGTGTCCATCCTCGCCGACAAGCTCAGCTCGCCGCGCTGGATGGCGGTGGCGCCCAATGGCGACATCTTCCTGGCCGAGCCGGGCGGCGATTACAAAGCCCGCGCTGGCGGCAAGATCACCGTGCTGCGCGACACCAATGGCGACGGCAAGGCGGACCAGCGCTTCACGTTCCTTCCCGGATCAGCCGGCTTTGTCTATCCGCACGGCCTGGCCTTCCATGAAGGCTATCTCTATGTCGGCGACGTGCGGGGCATCTGGCGCTTTGCCTACAAGGACGGCCAGACCAGCGCCGGAAAGCCGGAAAAAGTCACGACCAAGGTTGCCGATCTGGCTCCCAAAAATGGCCACATCACCCGCAACATCGCCTTTGCGCCGGACGGCTCGCTCTACCTGGCGCTGGGCTCCCGCGACAATATCTCGGACTACAAGCCGGGCGCGCAGGTCTTCAAGATCAACGCCGATGGCAGCATGGGCGAATTCGCCAGCGGCATTCGCAATCCCGTCGGCATCGCCTTCGCGCCGGGCACCAGCGATTTGTATGTCGTCACCAATGAACGCGACGGGTTGGGCGACGAGCTGCCGCCGGACTATCTGACCAGCGTCAAGCAGGGCGGCTTCTACGGCTATCCTTACGCCTATATCGGCAAGAATCCCGATCCGGTCTGGGGCCCCAAGGCGCCGGCCGGCAAGGTCGCCTCCACCATCACCCCCGACGTGCTGTTCCACGCCCATAGCGCGCCGACGGGCCTGGCTTTCTATACCGGGTCCAATTTCCCCGCCGACTATAAGGGCGACGCCTTTGTCTCGCTGCACGGCTCGTGGAATGCCGGCAATCCCACCGGCTACAAGGTGGTGCGGGTGCATTTCGCGAACGGCAAGCCGGTGAACGGCTATGAGAATTTCGCCACCGGCTTCTGGAACGGCATGGGCGACAGCGGCCAGCCTGCCAAGGTCTGGGGCCGCCCCGTGGGACTGGCCGTGGCCAAGGACGGCAGCCTGCTCATCGCCGATGACGTGGCGAATGTGGTGTGGCGGGTGACCTATACGGGGAAGTGAGCGGTTCGGAACATCCATCCCCGAAGGGGATGGTGGAGCTGAGTGATCGAGGGCGGCGGCCAAGCCGCCCGAGCAACCGCTGACCTCTTGCGAAGGCCGGGTCGGATAAGAAAAGGGAAGGTTTTCGGTTCGGAACATCCATCCCCGAAGGGGATGGTGGAGCTGAGCGGAATCGAACCGCTGACCTCCTCATTGCGAACGAGGCGCTCTCCCAACTGAGCTACAGCCCCGAACCGGGTTTCCGGCCTTGGCCGGAGGCGGCGGTTTTAGGGACGGGGGCCGGGGTCGTCAAGCGGGCCTGATTTTCGGGCTTTTCCGGCGCGGTTCCCCCCATTACAAGGTGAACCATGCTGAACCCCATCGCCGCCCTGCTGATTGAAGTCTTGGAAATCTACAAGTGGATCGTGATCGCCGCGGTGATCGTGTCCTGGCTGACCGCCTTCAATGTCATCAACCAGTACAACCAGTTTGTCCGCACCCTGTTGCGCATCCTGATCGCCCTGACCGAGCCGGTGTTCCGTCCCATCCGCAAGGTGATCCCGGCGATCGGCGGACTGGACCTGTCGCCCATCATCGTCTTCGTGATCATCTGGTTCCTGCAATACACGATCAGCTGGGCGTCGTTCCGCTACGGATTATAAGCGATGGCGGGCACGGTCATTGACGGCAAGGCCAGCGCCGCGAAGCTGCGCGAAAAGATCGCCGCTTACACCGCCGAGCTGAAGGCCAAGCACAGGCTGCAGCCGGGTCTTGCCACCGTATTGGTAGGCAGCGATCCGGCGTCGGAAGTTTACGTCAAGAACAAGCGCAAGACGGCCGAGGCCATTGGCTTCAAGTCGGTGCATGTCGAACTGCCGGCCGATGTCTCCCAGGGCGAACTGATCGCCCGGGTGAAGGCGCTGTCCGCCGATCCTTCGGTGCATGGCATTCTGGTGCAGCTGCCCTTGCCCAAGCACCTGGACGAAAATGCGGTGCTGGATGTCTTGGACCCGGCCAAGGATGTCGATGCACTGACGCCCAGGAATGCGGGGCTCCTGCTGTCAGGCCGCGCCCATCTGGTCAGCTGCACGCCGTCGGGCGTGATGCTGCTGCTGAAGGAATATATGGGCGACATCGCGGGCAAGGAGGCGCTGGTGATCGGCCGCTCGCTGTTGTTTGGGAAGCCCGCGGCGCAATTGCTGCTGGCCGCCAACGCCACCGTCACCATGGCCCATTCGCGGTCGAAAGATCTGCCGGGACTGGCGCGCCGCGCTGATATTCTGGTCGCCGCCATCGGCAAGCCGGAATTCGTCAAGGCAGATTGGGTCAAGCCTGGCGCGGTGGTGATCGATGTCGGCATCAACCGCGTCGATGCGGGCGATGGCAAAACCAAACTGGTCGGCGATGTGGATTACGAAGCGGCGAAGGAAGTCGCTGGTGCGATCACGCCCGTGCCCGGCGGCGTCGGCGCCATGACGATTGTCTGCCTGATGCACAACACGCTCATTGCCGCCTGCTCGCAGAACAACCTGCCACTGCCGACCGCGCTCTAGCGCGGATCTTTTGCGCCCTGAGTGCGTCGCGCGTGCTCACGTACTATTCGTACGCTCCGCGCGACGCTCCTGTTCAGGTCGCAAAATCTCTCGCGCTAAATTTTCTGCCGCAACTCTTTGGTCAACTGATCCGGCGAGATCGCTTCGTCATAGAAGCTGATCAGCTTGCCGTTCGGGCCCATCAGGTACAGCACTGAGGAATGGTCCATGCCGTAGCCTGCTTTCGGCTTGGCCGGATCGAGCGGCTTCTTCACCGCATAGACGCGGTATTTCTTCTCGACATCCTTGATGGCATCGACGCTGCCGGTCAGGCCGACAAAGCTGGGCCCAAAGGCTTTCATGTAATCGGCCAGCACCGCAGGGCTATCGCGCTCCGGATCGATGGTGATGAAGACCGGCGTCACGCGCCGCGCATCGCCGCCCAGCCGGTCCAGTGCCTGGGCCATCACCGCCAGCGTGGTGGGGCAGACATCGGGGCAGAAGCTGTAGCCGAAATAGATCAGCATGTAGCGGCCGCGATAATCGGCGTCGGTGACGGTCTTGCCGGTCTGGTCGATCAGCTTGAACGGTCCGCCGACATCGGCCTGACCGGTCACCACGCTCTTGCCCAGCCCCGGCACATTCTCGCTCTCATGCCACAAAAGGCCGCCGGCCAGCGCCGCGACCAGCAGCAGATAGGGGAGCAGGGCTTGCTTGTTGCGCAACATGGGCAATGCTCTAATCCCGATCCGCAAAACAGGGAAGTCACTTTTGGTGCGCAAGGACTGGGCACGGGGCTTTGCCCAGAGTGTGGGCGCCGGCGGGCGGGTGCGCCTGCGCACCCTGTCGAACCTGCGCTGGCTGGCCATTGCCGGCCAGTCGGCGGCCCTTTTCCTGGTCTATTTCGCACTGGGCTACAGCCTGCCCATTCTGTATTGCGCCATTGCCATCGCGGTCAGCGCCGCGCTGAATATCGCACTGGCCTTGCGCTATGCACCCGCGCACCGCCTGACCAACCGCGAAGCCACCTTTTATCTGGCCTTCGACGTGCTGCAGCTGGCGGCGCTGCTGTATCTGACCGGCGGCATCGCCAATCCCTTTGCCCTTATGTTCGTCGCCCCGGTGGTGATCGCGGCCGCAACGCTCAATCTGGGCAATGTGCTG
This sequence comes from Micropepsales bacterium, assembly GCA_038317805.1. Lineage (GTDB taxonomy): Bacteria > Pseudomonadota > Alphaproteobacteria > Micropepsales > Micropepsaceae > Rhizomicrobium. Next base: position 5,587 of record JBBQBL010000015.1, on the reverse strand, counting down.
ATCCTGGCCTTTATCGCCTTTGCCTCGGTGTCGTTGATCGCGGTGGTGCACAAGCCGCTGCCCTGGCCTGAAGGCGAAGCGCTGCTGTTGCCCCAGCTTTACCAGGCGGGCATCTGGACGGCGCTGGTGATCGGCATCGGGTTTACGTCTGTCTATGCCTGGCGCATCGCGTCGGAGTCCTCGCGCATGTCGGCCGGCCTGGCCGCCACCCAGCTGGCTCTGTCGCGCGAACATCGCCTTGCGGCGCTGGGTGCGCTGGCCACGGCGGCGGCACATGAACTGGGCACGCCCTTGGGCACCATCGCGGTGGTGGCGCGGGAACTGGAACGCTCCTTGCCGCCCGGCTCAACCGATGTTGAAGACGTCAAGCTGCTGCGCGAGCAGGCCGAGCGCTGCCGCACCATCATCGCGCGCCTGGCCAATCCCGAAGAAGCCATGCTGGGCGCCACCGCCCGGCTGCCGCTGGGCCCCTTCCTGGATGACGTGGTCTCCGCCCATCGCGGCGAGGACATCGAGATCCGCGTCACCATCACCCCGCCATCGGCTGACAGCGCGGTGCCCCAGGTGTGGCGGGCGCCCGAGCTGCTGCATGGCCTGAGCAACCTCATCGAGAATGCGGCCGACTTCGCCAGCACGCTGGTGGCGGTGGATGCCCGCTGGGACGATCAGTTCCTGCATATTTCGGTGTCCGACGATGGGCCGGGCTTTGCGCCCGAAATCTTCGTCACCTTAGGCGAGCCCTACATCACGTCGCGGCCGGGCCGTAACGCCCTGGGCGAGAATGAGATGGGCCCCCAGGGCTCCCTGGATGAGCATGAAGGCATGGGGCTTGGCTTTTTTATCGCCAAGGTCCTGCTGGAACAGACGGGCGGGGTGGTTAAGGCCGAGAACCCGCAAGCAGGCGGGGCGCAGGTTTCCATGCGCTGGGCACGTGGGGTGATTGACGGCCCCCAGCCACCAAACCAGGCCGAACCGGCCTGAAGTGTTTGACCGCTTGTCAAAAGTGACCTAAAGCGCCCCCATAATGAGTGACGAGAAGACTCTCCTGCTGGTCGAGGACGACCGTCCGCTGCGCGAGCGCCTGGCCCGGGCCATGGAAGCCCGCGGCTTCGTCGTCACCCAGGCCGAGTCGGTGGCGGAGGGCAAAGCCCGCGCCAAGGAAGCCCCGCCCGCCTACGCCGTGGTCGACCTGAAGCTGGATGACGGCAATGGGCTCGATGTGGTGGAGACGTTGCACACTATCCGCCCGGAAAGCCGGGTCGTGGTGCTGACCGGTTTCGGCAATATCGCCACCGCCGTGGCGGCCGTGAAATACGGCGCGATCGATTACCTGCCCAAGCCCGCCGATGCCGATGACATCCTTGCGGCGCTGATGGCGACGCCGGGCTCCAAGCCCAAGCCGCCGGAAAATCCCATGTCGGCCGACCGGGTGCGCTGGGAACATATCCAGCGCGTCTATGAACTGTGCGGCCACAATGTTTCCGAGACGGCGAGACGGCTGAACATGCATCGCCGTACTCTGCAAAGAATTCTGGCTAAGCGCAGTCCCCGTTAATTTGGATCGCGCCGCCTAACGCTGTCGCTGCGCTACGCTGGGCGGACGCTCCCGGCTCAATATGCACCGCCGGACGCTGCAGCGGATTCTGGCGAAGCGCTCGCCGCGATAGGCTTCTTTACGAACAGCGGCGCGGTTTTCAGCAGCGCCAGCGCCAGCAGCATCGCCGCCGCGCCCGCCACCATGTCCACCAGGTAATGCCCTCCAAAGAAGGGCACGGCGCACAGCATGATGATGTTCAAACTGGTGATCGCGGCGCTGACGATCCCGGTTTTGCGGAAAGCCCAGCAATAGGCCAGCGCCATGGCAGTGTGGAAGGAAGGGAAGCTCACCACTCCCGTCATGCCCGACAGCGAAAAATGCAGGTCGCGTCCCGACAGCAGATGCTGCATCACCGGCACAAATCCCGTGTCGGTCTGGATATTGTAGAAATTCGAAGGCCCCAGCGCGGGAAACAGGATCGCGCCGGCGCAGGCCAAAAGACCCGTAATCAGGAACAGCCAGAACATGTCGCGCAATTGCTGCTTGGCGTTCATCAGTCCCAGCAGCAGTCCAAAATACAGGCCCTGATAGACAAGGCTGCCATAAGCAAGTCCCAACAGGGCCGCCAGTGCCGGATGCGCTTGGACGAACTGGTATCCGGCCAGCCAGTCAAAGCCCAGCGCCTGGTCCATCGCCATCAGCCGCGCATCCACCAACGGACCGGCGGACGCCAGGCACAGATAGGACAGGGCGCAGACGGCGGTGGAGCCCGCCAGGGTCAGCGCAAAGTATTCCGCCATCAACCCACCGCGTCGCACCGCAAAAGCGCGCAGCGCGACGGTGACGCTTAACGCCAGCGCCAGGACCAGGAAGTCCCGCGGCGTGGCGATGAAATCGATATGGATATGGGCCGCCCATGCGGCGTCCAGCAGCGCCAGCGCGCCAAGAGCGCACCATTCTGGCACAAAATCGCTTGTGAAAAGGCGTTTTCCCCGTCCCATGAGCGGGACATTGCAAAGCCTTCACCAGCCTTTGCGCTCAGCGCTTAACCGTCTTTTTCTTTGCCGCCTTCTTGGGGCGGCGCTTGATGGGCGGCATGGCGGCCAGCTGCGCGGCGCGGCCCACCAGCATGTCCTTCAGCACCGTTTTGGTCAGCGCCGACAGGCGGATCAGCACAAAGGGGAATTTGCGATAATGATCGGTGATGTAGAAAAGCTTGGGCTCGGCCTCCAGCATCATGTCGCGCATTTCCATCGAGCCGACCTGAAGCGTAACGGCGTCTTCCTTTTTGTGGGTCTTGGCCAAAAACCGGTCGTGGATGAAGACGGATGGTTCGTTGAACCAAAGCCGTTCGTCGGTGCCGGGAATCGACAGCATCACTTTATGGGCTTCGGCTTTACTCAACATCTGGAATGACCAGTCCTGGTGTTTGCGATAATGCGATGGCGTCCAGATTGCGCGACAGCCGCTCCGCCGCGCAACGCGCAAAGCTGATGGTGACGGCCTTGCGCCGGCTGGCATGCAGCGATTGGGCTTCGGCTTCCTTGATGATCGAACCGCCATAACGGTCGGCCACGATCAGGCCGGTCTGGTGCGGCACATGCTCGGGCGGGAAATCCGGCGGAATGGCGAAATAGAACAGGTCGCAGTAATCCAGATACTCGGGCCACTTTCCGTCGCCGCGCAGATCGGCCAGCGCCACCTTGATCTCCACCCCCAGTATCTCGCCGCCCGGGCCGATGGCGGCGACATCCAGCCGCCTTCCATTGGGCAAGGTGAATTCCAGGATGGGCGAGTAGCCTTCTTCGAGCAGAAGGCGGCTCACCCCGCGCGCGACTTCTGCGGCGGTGGAAGAACTGATCATGCGGCGAGTTTAGTTACAGACTGCCTTTACTGGAAGGCGAAGCACCATCCAGCCTGTCATCCACCGTGATCGCCTGACGCAGCGCCCGCGCCAGGCCCTTGAAGCAGGTCTCGACGATATGGTGGCTGTTGTCGGCATAAAGATTTTCGATGTGCAGGCAGGCGCCGGCATTCTGGGCGAAGGCCTGGAACCATTCCTTGAACAGCTCGGTGTCCATCTCTCCCAGCTTGGGCTTGGGGATGGTCACCTTCCAGACCAGGTAAGGCCGGTTGGACAGGTCCAGCGCCACGCGGGTCAGCGCCTCGTCCATCGGGATCAGGGCCGAGCCGAAACGGGTGATGCCGGCAAAATCGCCCAGCGCCTGTTTCACCGCCTGGCCGATGACAATGGCGGTGTCCTCGGTGGTGTGGTGATAGTCGACATGCAGGTCGCCAGTGGCGCGCACTTTCAGGTCGATCATGGAATGGCGCGCGAAGCTTTCCAGCATGTGATCCAGGAAACCGATGCCGGTATCGATGTCGCTGTCGCCGGTGCCGTCCAGATCGAGGGAGACGGCGATCTCGGTCTCGCGGGTCTTGCGTTCGACGGTGGCGGTGCGCATGGCGAATTCCCAAACTTTACGGCTGTATAGCACGTGTTCCGCGGTGGGGAATCCCCCTCCATGCCCAAGGATATGTCATATTTGGCATATCCTGTTGACCCCCCTGCCAAACCCTGTAAAGAGAGGCCCGCTTCCAGAATTAAGGACCTCCCGAATGGCGCGTTCCGATTATCTGTTCACTTCCGAAAGCGTTTCCGAAGGTCATCCCGACAAGGTGAGCGACCGCATCTCGGATGAGGTGGTGGACCTGTTCTTCCGCGAAGGCCCCAAGGAAGGCATGAGCCCCTGGGACATCCGCGCCGCCTGCGAAACCCTGTGCACCACCAACCGCGTCATCATCGCCGGCGAAACCCGTGGCCCCAAGTCTGTGGGTGCCAAGGAAGTCGAAGCCGTGGCGCGCGCCGCCATCAAGGACATCGGTTACGAGCAGGAAGGCTTCCATTGGGAAAAGGCCCAGGTCGAAGTCTTGCTGCACGCCCAGTCGGCGCATATCGCCCAGGGTGTGGACGCTTCGGGCAACAAGGATGAAGGCGCGGGCGACCAGGGCATCATGTTCGGCTATGCCTGCCGCGAAACTCCGGCCCTGATGCCGGCGCCGCTGTTCTACAGCCACAAGATTCTGGAACTGCTCGCCAAGGCCCGTAAATCCGGCAAGGAAAAGACCTTGCTGCCCGACGCCAAGTCGCAGGTCACCCTGCGGTATTCGAACGGCATGCCGGTGGAAGCCACCCAGATCGTGCTGTCCACCCAGCACGCCCTTGAATCACAGACCAGCGCCGACATCCGCAAGATCGTCGAGCCTTACATCCGCGAAGCGCTGCCCGCGGCATGGATCAACGAAAAGACGGTGTGGCACATCAATCCCACCGGCTCGTTTGTGATCGGGGGACCGGACGGCGACTGCGGCCTTACGGGGCGCAAGATCATCGTGGACACTTACGGCGGCGCGGCCCCGCATGGCGGCGGCGCGTTCAGCGGCAAGGACTCCACCAAGGTGGACCGTTCGGCCGCCTATGCCGCGCGTTACCTTGCCAAGAATGTCGTGGCATCGGGAGTTGCCGACCGCTGCACCATCCAGCTTGCCTATGCCATCGGCGTTGCCGAACCGCTCAGCGTCTATGTTGACCTTCATGGCACCGGTAAGGTGGACGAAGCCAAACTGGAACTGGTCCTGCCCCAGCTGATGAACCTGAAGCCGCGCGGCATCCGCGAGCATCTGGATCTCAACAAGCCGATCTTCGCCCGCACTTCGGCTTACGGCCATTTCGGCCGCGAGCCCGACAGCGAGGGTGGGTTTTCGTGGGAGAAAACTGATCTGGCTGACAAGCTCAAGGCTGCGCTCTAGCCATCGTGTCATTCCCGGCCGAGCGATGCCTTTGGCAGCGCGAGCGGAAGGGAATCCATGTCTGAAAAATTACGTTGGTGTCGGGGACCAGGATCCCCTTCCCTCGCATCGCGTAGGTGCGCGATGCTCGCCGGGGATGACAAACGTGCCTGACCATCCCGACCGCAACCGGCGCAAGCTGTATGGCCGCCGCAAGGGACCCAAGCTGTCCTCGCGCCAAGTGGGCCTGCGCCGCAGCCT
>JBBQBL010000014.1:0-22755 GCA_038317805.1 Micropepsales bacterium | reverse complement strand
CACCAGTTCCGGCAGGATGCCCGACAGGTCGTTCACCACCTTGGCGGCTTCGTGCAGCATGGCCTCGGCCTCGGCATGGGCCTCGTCGCGCATGATCTCTTCCACGCCGCGCCATTGCTGGAAGTCGGGCGGGGTGGCGGCACACATCAGGGTGACACGGCCATTGGTGTGCTGGGCGCGGCGGGTGGCAAAGCGCAACGCCACGCGGCATTCGGGCGTCTTGTCGATCACCACCAGGAACTTGCGCGGGCTGCGGGAGGCGCTCATGGCCCGATCCTACTGCAGCTTGCGCTTGAGGTCATAAAGGATTTCCAGTGCCTGTTTGGGCGACAGGGCGTCCGGCTCGATGGTTTTCAGTGCGTCTTCCACCGCGCTGCCTTTGGCCACCGGCGCCGAAGCGCCGAACAGCGGCAGGTCGTCGATCTTGGCCAGCGGCTTGTGGCCTTCGCGCCCCTCTTCCAGGGCGCGCAGAACTTCCTCGGCCCTGGCAACCACGGCGGCGGGCAGGCCCGCCAGCTTGGCGACATGGATGCCGTAAGAGCGGTCGGCGGTGCCGGAGATCACTTCATGCAGGAACACGATACTGTCGTTCCATTCGCGCACCTTCATGGTGTAGCAGGCCATGGACTTCAGCCGCTCGGCCAGCGCCACCATCTCGTGATAGTGGGTGGCGAACAGCGCGCGGCTCTTGTTGGTCTCATGCAAATGCTCGGCGGCGGCCCAGGCTATGGCGAGGCCGTCATAGGTCGCGGTGCCGCGCCCGATCTCGTCCAGAATGACCAGGCTTTTGGGCGTCGCCTGATTGAGGATCGCCGCGGTCTCCACCATCTCGACCATGAAAGTGCTGCGGCCCGCGGCCAGATCATCGCCCGCGCCAACGCGGGAGAACAACCGATCCACGATGCCGATATGGGCGGCTTCCGCCGGCACGAAGCTGCCGGTCTGGGCCAGGATAGCGATCAGCGCATTCTGGCGCAGGAAGGTGGATTTACCGGCCATGTTGGGACCGGTGACGAGCCACAGCCGGCCCTTGGCGCTTGGCGAGAGGTCACAGTCATTGGGCACGAAAGGTCCGGCATTGGCGGCTTGCAATGCGGCTTCCACCACCGGATGACGGCCACGGGTGATGTTGAACGACAAGCCATTGTCGATCTTCGGCCGCACATAGCGCGCCGCGATGGCCAGTTCGCCCAGGGATGCGGCAACATCGAGGGTGCCGAGCGCCTCGGCAATTGCCGAAAGCGCTTCGCCATGCTCGATGGTCAGCATCGACATCTCGTCGAAAAGCGTGGATTCCAGCGCCAGCGCGCCTTCGGCGGCTTCAGAAATGCGCGACGCCAGCGAAGCCAGTTCATCGGTGGAAAAGCGCACCGCGCCCGCCATAGTCTGGCGATGGCGGAAGGTGTCCTTGTCGCCCAGCAGCTTGTCGGCGTGTTGCTGGCTGACTTCGATGAAATAGCCCAGCACACCGTTATGCTTGATCTTCAACTGCGAAACGCCGCTGGACTGGCGATAGGTGCTTTCCAGGCCCGCAATGACGCGGCGGGATTCATCACGCAAGGCGCGCAACTCATCCAGCGGGGCATGGGCGCCGGTCCGGATGAAGCCGCCATCGCGCGACAGGTAAGGCGGTTCCTCCACCAGCAAGAATTCCAGCCGGTCGGACAGACGTGAAGCGGCGGCAATATTCTGTGTCAGCGTGTCAATGGCGCTCAGCGCTTCGCCCGCCAGCGCTTGTTTGCGCAGACCGTCGCGAAGCCTGCGCGCCGCTTTCAGACCGTCGCGCAGATTGGCCAGATCGCGCGGTCCTCCGCGCGCCACCGACAAGCGCCCCAGCGCGCGCGCAATGTCCGGCGCGGCGCGCAAGGCATCGCGCGCATGGCGACGCAGTTCGGAATCCTTGGCGAAGGCTTCCACCGCGTCATGCCGCGCGCCGATCTGCTTCACGTCGGTCAGCGGCGCCGCCAAACGCCCTGCCAACATGCGCGCGCCGCAGGCCGTGACGGTGCGATCAATACCGGCCAGCAGCGAGCCGCTGCGCTGACCGGCCAATGTCTGCGTCAGTTCCAAGTTGCGGCGGGTGGCGGCGTCGATACCCATGAAGTGTGACGGGCTGACCCGTACGATCCGCTGCAGCGCCACCTTGGCGCCCTTCTGGGTCAGTTCCAGATAGGCGATCAGCGCACCGGCCGCCGACAGTTCGGCTCTGGAGAAGGCACCCAGCCCATCCAGCGACACCATGTTGTAATGCGCTTTCAGCGCCCGCTCGCCATTGGCGGAGTCGAACCGGCTGCCCGGCAGCGGCGACAGGGCCAGGCCCTGCGCCTTGAACAGCGCGGCGAATTCTTCCTGCGCCAACAGCGCATCGGGTAGCAGCAACTCCTTGGGCGACAGCCGCGCCAGTTCCGTCGCGATCTCGGCTTGCCCCACGGCCGCCACGGAAAATTCGCCGGTCGACATGTCGACGCTGGCCAACGCGAAATCCGCAGCCGAACGTCCCAGCGCCGTCAGCAGGTTCGAGGCGCGCGCTTCCAGCAGCGCGTCTTCCGTCAAGGTGCCCGGCGTGACCAGCCGCACCACTTCGCGCTTCACCACCGACTTGGCGCCGCGCTTCTTGGCTTCGGCCGGGTCTTCCACCTGTTCGCACACCGCCACCCGGTGGCCCTTGCGGATCAGCTTTTCCAGATAGGACTCGGCGGCATGCACCGGCACGCCGCACATGGGGATGTCCTCGCCCAGATGCTTACCGCGCTTGGTCAGGGCGATGTCCAGCGCCTCGGCCGCCTTTGCTGCATCCGCGAAGAAGAGTTCGTAGAAATCACCCATGCGGTAAAACAGCAGATAGTCCGCATGCGCCGCTTTGAGCGCGAGATATTGCGCCATCATGGGGGTGGTATCGCCCACCGCTGCCGCTTCCATGGGCATCTCCACGGGCGGCAGGCCAAGGTCCATCTCGCTCATGCGAGGAAGCTTAGCAGACCCACAGCGATCCCTGCGTCACGGAAGCTTGATGCAATCGCCGCATGCGTGGTTATTCTGTGGAAAATCCTCAAGAACAGCAGAACAACAGGGGTATCCGAATGTCGCGCCCGTCCTTTACCGACGAAGAAGCCCTTGCGTTCCATGCCGGGGACAAGCCCGGCAAGCTGGAAATCAACCCCACCAAGCCGATGGCGACCCAGCGCGATCTGTCGCTGGCCTACTCGCCCGGCGTGGCCGTGCCGGTGCTGGCGATCGCGGAAAATCCGGAGCTGGCCTACGACTATACCGCCAAGGGCAACATGGTGGCCGTGATCTCCAACGGCACCGCCATCCTGGGGCTGGGCGACCTGGGGCCGCTGGCCTCCAAGCCGGTGATGGAAGGCAAGGCAGTGCTGTTCAAGCGCTTCGCCGACGTCAATTCCATCGACCTGTGCATCGACACCAAGGACGTCGAGCAGTTCATCAACGCCGTGCGCTATCTGGGACCCAGCTTCGGCGGCATCAACCTGGAAGACATCAAGGCGCCCGACTGCTTCATCATCGAGGAGCGGCTGCGCGAGCTGATGGACATTCCGGTGTTCCATGACGATCAGCATGGCACCGCCATCATCTCCGCCGCCGGCATCATCAACGCGGCACACCTGACCGGACGCAAGCTGGAAAACCTGAAGGTGGTGGTGAACGGCGCCGGCGCGGCGGGCATCGCCTGTCTGGAACTGATCAAGTCCATGGGCGTGCGTGGCGAGAATGTCATCCTGTGCGACACCAAGGGCGTGGTCTATCGCGGCCGCACCGAAGGCATGAACCAGTGGAAGTCCGCCCACGCCACCGATACCAAGGCGCGCACTTTGGAAGACGCGGTCAAGGGCGCCGACGTCATCCTGGGCCTGTCCAAGAAGGGCGCTTTCACGCAAGACATGGTCAAGTCCATGGCCAAGAACCCCATCATCTTCGCCATGGCCAATCCCCATCCGGAAATCACCCCGGAGGACGCCAAGGCGGTGCGCGACGATGTGATCATCGCCACCGGGCGCAGCGACTATCCCAACCAGGTCAACAATGTCATCGGCTTTCCTTACATCTTCCGCGGCGCGCTGGACGTGCGCGCCACCACCATCAATGAAGAAATGAAGATCGCCGCCGCCGAGGCCATCGCTGCCCTGGCGCGCGAAGACGTGCCCGACGAAGTCGCCGCCGCCTATCGCGGCGCCCGTCCCGTCTATGGTCCCGAATACATCATTCCCTCGCCCTTCGATCCGCGCCTGATCAGCCGCGTATCATCGGCGGTGGCGGAAGCGGCCATGAAATCCGGCGTCGCCGGCAAGAAGATCGACGACCTTGCCGCCTACCAGTTCCAGCTTTCCGCGCGCCTCGACCCGTCCGCCGGCCTGTTCGGCATGGTGACGGGCGCGGTGCGTTCCAACCCCAAACGCGTGGTGTTCGCCGAAGGCGAAGAAGATTCGGTGATCCGCGCCGCCGCCGCCTTCCAGAATGGCGGCATGGGCAAGGCCATCCTGGTCGGCCGCGTCGACATCGTGAAGGCGGGCCTGCGCCGCGCCGGCATCGACGAGCATCTGCTGGAAATCAAGGTTCCCCATTCCGCCGAAGAGGCCGCGCCTTACATCGATGCCCTGTACCGGCGCATCCAGCGCCGCGGCGGGCTGCACCGCGACGCGGTGCGCATGGTCACCAATGATCGCAACATCTATGCTGCCTCCATGCTCAAGGCCGGCCATGCCGACGCCATGGTCACCGGGGTGACGCGCAACTATGCCAATGTACTGGCTGATGTGCGCACCGTGCTGGACCCGCCGCCGAACCAGCGCCCCATGGGCATGCAGGTGGTGTTCGCCAAGGGCCGCATCGTCTTCATCGCCGACACCTCGGTCACCGAACTGCCGACCGCCGACCAGCTGGCCGATATCGCCATGCAGGGCGCCGCGGTGGCGCGGCGCTTTGGCCTGACGCCCCGCGTGGCGCTGCTGGCTTCGTCCACCTTCGGCTTCCCGCGCTCGGAACGCAGCGAGCGCATCATCGAGGCGGTGCAGATCCTGGAAGGCCGCGGTGTGGACTTTGAATATGACGGCGAAATGGCGGTGGACGTGGCGCTGGATAAGGACAAGCTGGCGCTTTATCCTTTTGCCCGCATCACCGACACGGCCAATGTGCTGATCATGCCGGCGATCCATTCGGCCTCCATTTCCACCAAGCTGCTGCAGCAGATGGGCTCGGCCAGCGTGATGGGCCCGATGCTGGTGGGCCTGGAGAAGTCGGTGCAGATCGCACCGCTTGGCGCCAAGATGAGCGAAATCTATAACGCCGCGGTGGTCGCGGCGTATGACGTCAACCAGTAATGGATTTCAGCAAAGCTTCTGCATTTCTGGACCGCATCTGGGATGATGAAATCATCCCGGCGCTGACCGATTACATCCGCATTCCCAACAAGAGCCCGGCCTTCGACAAGGACTGGGAAGCCCATGGCCATATGGAGAAGGCGACGCAGATGTTCGCCGCCTGGGCCAAGTCCAAGCTGGCGCAGTTTCCCGGCAGCGCCCTGGAAATCGTGCGGCTGCCGGGTCGCACGCCGCTGATCTTCATCGAGATTCCCGGCGACGCGGGAGCGTCGGCGAGAGCCGGAGCGACCAATAAAGAAGCCACCGTCTTGATGTATGGGCACCTGGACAAGCAGCCGGAAATGCTGGGCTGGGTCGATGATCTGGGGCCGTGGCAGCCTGTCGTCAAGGACGGCAAGCTGTATGGCCGTGGCGGCGCCGATGACGGCTACGCCATGTTCGCCAGCATCGCGGCGCTGCTGGCACTGAAGCAGCAAGGCGCCAAGCGCGCCCGCGCGGTGATTGTCATCGAAGCCTGCGAGGAATCCGGTTCACCCGACCTGCCCTTTTATATCGACCATCTGAGCGCACGCATCGGCACGCCCGATCTGGTCGTCTGTCTGGATTCCGGTTGTGGCAATTACGAACAGTTGTGGCTGACCACATCCCTGCGCGGCAACCTGATCGGCGCCCTGACCGTGAAAGTTCTGACCGAAGGCGTCCATTCGGGCGCCGCCAGCGGCATTGTCCCGTCGTCCTTCCGCATCTTGCGCATGCTGCTGTCGCGGATCGAGGACGAAGCCACCGGGAAGATGAAGCTTCCCGAACTGTTTGCCGAGATTCCGCAGGAACGCCAGACACAAGCCAAGGAGGCCGCCGCCATCTTGGGCGATGAAGTCTGGACCGGCGCGCCCTTCGCCGGAAGCACCAAGCCGATGGCGCAAGGCAACGCCGAACTGATCCTGGAAAAGACCTGGCGGCCGCAACTGGCCGTTACGGCGATGGACGGCTATCCCCTGCCCGCCAATGGCGGCAATGTGCTGCTGCCCTATTCCACCGCCAAGATTTCCGTGCGCCTGCCGCCCACATTGGAAGCCGAAGTCGCGCGCAGCGCCTTGAAGAAAACTCTGGAAGCTTCGCCCCCTTACGACGCCGATGTGACCTTCGATGTGCCGCGGGGCGACAATGGCTGGAACGCGCCCACTTTGGCGCCCTGGCTGGAAGCCTCGCTGAACAAGGCCAGCTTGTCGGCCTTCGGCAAGCCGGTCGCCTATCAAGGCGAAGGCGGCTCCATCCCCTTCATGGCCATGCTGGGCGAAAAATTCCCCGGCACCCAGTTCGTGGTGACCGGCGTCCTGGGCCCACATTCCAACGCCCATGGTCCCAACGAATTCCTGCACATCGGCTTTGCCAAGAAATTGTCGGCCTGCATCGCCACCGTGCTGGCCGATCATGCGTTAGAGGCATCATGAGTTTTCTGGACGCCCCACCCGGCTCGCGCCGCCCGCTTTACCTGTTCCTGCTCCTCACACTGGCTGTGGGTACGACTGCCAGCGTTTTCACCACTCCGCAGATTCCGACCTGGTATGCGTCGCTCAATCACCCGTCGATCGCACCGCCCAACTATGTGTTCGGGCCTGTCTGGACCACGCTTTATATCCTGATGGCATTCGCCGCCTGGCGGGTGTGGAAAGTCACCGGGTTGCGCAGCCTGGAAATGGGGGCCTTCGCCGTGCAGTTGGCGCTGAACTTCGCCTGGAGCCTGGTGTTCTTTGCCCTGCACAGCATCGGGGGCGCACTAGTCGAGGTTGCACTCCTGGACCTGGCCATCCTGGCCACCACCATCCTGTTCTTCCGCCGCGATCGCATAGCCGGCCTGCTGTTCCTGCCGTATCTGGGCTGGACTTTGTTCGCCACCGCACTGAACCACGCCTTTTGGCGGCTGAATTAACCATGGCACGTGATTTTTAAACTTTTAGGCTTCCAAAGCACCCGCGTAACGGTGTTTTTCTTTTGGCATGAAGGTTTTGCGCCCCACCGCCCTTGTGCTGGCATTGCTTGTCAGTGCCTGCACCACGCCCAGCCCGGAATCCCTGGCGGCCAATGATCCGTGGGAAGAAACCAACCGCGACGTCTTCGCCTTTGACGTGTGGATCGAGCATCACATCGCCGCTCCGGTGAATGACGGCTATCGCGCCGTGGTGCCGGAGCCGGCGCGCGAAGGCCTGCACAATGTCGTGACCAATCTTCACGCCCCCATCGTGCTGGCCAATGACGTGCTGCAGGCCCGCCCGAAAAAGGCGGTAAACACCCTGGCGCGCATTGTGCTCAATTCCACCATCGGCCTGGGTGGGCTGATCGACGTCGCCAGCAAGTTCGGCATCCCCTATCACGACAATGATTTCGGCGTGACCCTGGGCCAAAGCGGCGTGGCGGAAGGCTCCTATCTGGTGCTGCCGCTGATCGGCCCCTTGCCGCCGCGCGACCTGGTGGCCTCGGGCGTGGACGGGGTGTTCGATCCCTTGTCCTATGCGCGCTTCCCCGGGCGCAATGTCCTGCAGCTGTCGCGCTCGGCCGTGCGCATCCTGGATACGGTGGATCAGCGCCGCGACGAGTTCGAAAGCATTGAGCGCACTTCGGTGGATTTCTACGCCTCTACCCGCAACCTCTACCGCCAGAACCGTAACGCCAAGATCCGGGGCGGTGCAGACGACGGGGCCTTTGTGAGCTTGCCCGACCTTTAGACCCCAAAGGCGTGATATCGGAATCGCGCCAAAGGCTTGGCAAGAGCCGAGCCCCTCCCTATATACCCCCTTGTATAAGCATGGGTTTCGCCCGTGGCTTATTTTGTCAAAGAATTCAATGGGATGGACCGGAGGACGCCCTTGGGGGTCAGGACTCCATGCCCAATGAGAGGAACGTGAGAATGGCTAAAGTAATCGGTATCGACCTTGGCACCACCAACAGCTGCGTGGCGGTCATGGAGGGCTCGGCCCCCAAGGTTATCGAGAATGCGGAAGGCGCCCGCACCACCCCGTCCATCGTCGCCTTTACCCCCGATGGCGAGCGCCTGATCGGCCAGCCCGCCAAGCGCCAGGGCGTCACCAATCCCGAACACACGTTCTTCGCCATCAAGCGCCTGATCGGCCGCCGCTTCGACGATCCCATGACCCAGAAGGACATGGGCATGGTCCCCTACAAGATCGTCAAAGCCGACAATGGCGATGCCTGGGTCGCGGGCCGCGACGGCAAGAAGTTTTCGCCCTCCGAAATCTCGGGCTTCATCCTGCAGAAGATGAAGGAAACCGCCGAAGCCCATCTGGGCGAAAAGGTGACCCAGGCGGTGATCACCGTTCCGGCCTATTTCAACGACGCCCAGCGCCAGGCCACCAAGGACTCCGGCAAGATCGCCGGCCTTGAGGTTCTTCGCATCATCAATGAGCCCACCGCCGCGGCGCTGGCTTACGGCCTGGACAAGAAGTCCAACGGCGTCATCGCCGTGTACGACCTTGGCGGCGGCACCTTCGACGTGTCCGTGCTGGAAATCGGCGACGGCGTGTTCGAAGTGAAGTCCACCAACGGCGACACCTTCCTGGGCGGCGAAGATTTCGACCAGCGCGTCGTCAACTTCCTGGCGGATGAGTTCAAAAAGGAAAACGGCATCGACCTGCGGTCCGACCGTCTGGCGCTGCAGCGTCTGAAGGACGCCGCCGAAAAGGCCAAGATCGAACTGTCCAGCGCCGCTTCGACGGAAGTGAACCTGCCCTTCATCACCGCCGATGCTGCCGGTCCCAAGCATCTGACCATCAAGATCACCCGTGCCACCTTGGAAAAGCTGGTCGACGACCTGATCCAGAAGACCGTCGGCCCGGTGAAGCAGGCGCTGAAGGATGCCGGTGTCACCGCGTCCCAGATCGACGAAGTCATCCTGGTCGGCGGCATGACCCGCATGCCCAAGGTGCAGGAAGCGGTGAAGCAGATCTTCGGCGGCAAGGAACCCCACAAGGGCGTCAACCCGGATGAAGTGGTCGCCATCGGCGCCGCCATCCAGGGCGGCGTGCTGAAGGGCGAAGTCAAGGACGTGCTGCTGCTGGACGTGACCCCGCTGTCGCTGGGTATCGAAACCCTGGGCGGCGTCTTCACCCGCCTGATCGACCGCAACACCACCATCCCCACCAAGAAGAGCAACATCTTCTCCACGGCCGAGGACAATCCGGGCGCCGTCACCATCAACGTGTTCCAGGGCGAACGCGAGATGGCGGCGGACAACAAGTCGCTGGGCCGCTTCGACCTGCAGGGCATTCCCCCGGCGCCGCGCGGCGTGCCGCAGATCGAGGTCACCTTCGACATCGACGCCAACGGCATTGTCAGCGTCACCGCCAAGGACAAGGCGACCAACAAGGAACAGCAGATCCGCATCCAGGCCTCTGGCGGCCTGTCGGACGCCGACATCCAGAAGATGGTCAAGGAAGCCGAAAGCCATGCCGCGGACGACAAGAAGCGCCGCGAGCTGGTGGAGGCCAAGAACCAGGCCGACGCGCTGATCCATTCGACCGAAAAGGCGATGGGCGAGCATGGCGACAAGGTCAGCCCGGACGAGAAAACCGCCATTGATGCGGCGCTGGCCTCGCTGAAGGACGCGGTCACCGGCGAAGACAGCGAAGCCATCAAGGAAAAGACCAACACCCTGGCCCAGGCCTCGATGAAGCTGGGCGAGGCCATGTATAAGGCTCAGCAGGCCGAAGGCGCGGCGGGCGATGCCGCCGCTGACGGCGCCGGCAACAAGCCGGATGACAATGTCGTGGACGCCGACTTCGAGGAAGTCGACGACAAGAAGGCCTAAAAAGTATCAAGCCCCCGCGTGAAAGCGCGGGGGCTTTTGTTTCTTATCCGGGGGCGGATTTGACGTCATGAAGCGCTGTTATTACGAGACCCTGGATTGCCAGAAGGGCGCCACCGGCGATGTTTTGAAAACTTCCTATCGCAAGCTGGCGATGAAGTTTCACCCCGACAAGAATCCTGGCGACCACACGGCCGAAATCAAGTTCAAGGAAATCAACGAAGCCTATGACGTCCTGAAGGACGATCAGAAGCGCGCCGCCTATGACCGCTTCGGTCACGCCGCTTTTGAAGGCGGCATGGGCGCGGCCGCCGGCGCGCGCGGCGGCAATCCGTTCGGCGACTTTGGCAGCTTCGGCGATGTGTTCGAGGATATCTTCGGCCAGATGATGGGCGGGGCGTCGCGCGCCAAGCGCCAGAATCGCGGCCAGGACCTGCGCTACAATCTGGAAATCAGCCTGGAAGAAGCCGCGCGCGGCCGCAGCGCCGAGATCAAGGTGCCCACCATGGTGGCCTGCGATGTCTGTGCCGGCAGTGGCGCCGAGGCCGGGCATCAGCCGGAAACCTGTCCCACCTGCCAGGGCCACGGCAAGGTGCGCGCCACCCAGGGCTTCTTCACCATCGAGCGCAGTTGCTCGGCCTGCCGCGGCAGCGGCAAGATCATCCGCAATCCCTGCAAGGCCTGCCGCGGCGCCGGCGTGGTCCAGAAAGAGCGCACCCTCAACGTGGACGTGCCGCCCGGCGTCGAGGAAGGCACCCGCATCCGCCTGTCCGGCGAAGGCGCGGTTGGCGCCAATGGCGGCCCATCCGGCGATCTTTATATTTTCCTGTCGGTTGCCGAACATCCTATCTTCCAGCGCGACGGCCACGACTTGCACTGCCGCGCGCCGGTCAGCTTCGTCACCGCCGCGATGGGCGGGTCCATCGAAGTGCCGACGTTGGACGGCGGCCGGGCCAAGGTGGTCATCCCCGAGGGCACCCAGCCGGGACGGCAATTCCGCCTGAAGGCCAAGGGCATGCCGGTGCTGCGCAGCGCCCAGAAGGGCGATCTGTATGTCGAGGTCGCGGTGGAGACGCCGGTCAGGCTGACCAAGCGCCAGAAGGAATTGCTGCGCGAGTTCGAAATCGAAAGCGGCGCCGGCACCCATCCGGAGGCCGAAGGCTTCCTGGCGCGGTTGAAAGAGTTTTGGAACGGCTGCGACAAGTCGTAAGATATCGCCCAGAAACTAGGCAAGGCTGATCCGTGACAACGACCCTTGCCGATAATCTGCGTTTCCTGCGCGCCCTGATCACCAATCCCAAGAGCATCGGCGCGATCTTTCCGTCCAGCCCTGCCCTGGCGCAGGCCATCGCCCGCCAGATCGATCCGGGGTGCGGCCCGGTGCTGGAAATCGGTCCGGGCACCGGCGCGATCAGCCAGGCGATCCTGGCGCGCGGCGTGGCGCCGCAAAATCTCACCCTGCTGGAATATGACGAGGAATTTGCCCGCCACCTAGCCGCGCGTTTTGCCGGGGTGCATGTGGTGCAGGGCGACGCCTTCGAGCTGGACCGTACCCTGGGCGCGCGCCCGCCTTTTGGCGCCATCGTCTCCTGCCTGCCGCTGCTGAACTTCCCGGCGGCCCAGCGCGTGCGCTTCATGGACGGCCTGGCAGCCCGCCTGTTGCCGGGCGCGCCGCTGATCCAGTTTTCCTATGGCCTGCATGCCCCTGTGGTGCCGCCGGACGGCTTTGCCGTCACCTGCACGGCCTTTGTCCTGGCCAATATCCCCCCCGCCAAGGTCTGGGTTTACCGCCAGTCCTAGGAATCTTGGTGGGCCTTATGCTGCAGCAAAAAGGTGCAGCATAACGATTTATGCTGCACCCCATGCTGCACGGTAAGTAATTGATTTAACTTGCCTTCGCCGCTACGCGGCTCGGCGTTCGGGCGGCGAAAGCCCCACTGGGGCTTTCGCTGATCGCCCTCACTCCGCCGCTTCGGCCAATTCCGGGGCGGCCTGCAAGACGTCCGGGCCGACATGGGCCTCGAACTTCTTGAAGTTAGCCTGGAACATGGAGACCAGCTTGCGGGCCTGGCCGTCGTAAGCCGCCTTGTCGGCCCAGGTCTCGCGCGGGTTGAGGATGCCGGCATCCACCCCGGGGACCGACACCGGCACCCGGAACTTGAAGTGCGGATCGACCCGCATTTCCACATTGGCCAGGCTGCCGTCCAGGGCGGCATTGAGCAGGGCGCGGGTGGCCTTGATCGGCTTGCGGCTGCCGGTGCCGAAGGCCCCGCCGGTCCAGCCGGTGTTCACCAGCCAGCAATCGGCCTGGTGCTCGGCGATCAGGGCCCGCAGCAGGTTGCCGTATTCCGACGGATGCCGCGGCATGAAGGGGGCGCCGAAGCAGGTGGAGAAGGTGGGCTGCGGCTCCTTGCCCAGGCCCTTTTCGGTGCCGGCCACCTTGGCGGTAAAGCCGGACAGGAAGTGATACATGGCCTGGCTGGGGGTCAGCCGCGCGATGGGGGGCAAGACGCCAAAGGCATCGGCCGTCAGCATGATGACATTCTTGGGGTGCCCCGCCCGGCCGGTGGCCGAGGCGTTGGGGATATAGTCGATTGGGTATGCCGCGCGGGTGTTCTCCGCGTAAGTCGCGTCGTTCAGGTCCAGCACCCGCGTGGCGGGGTCCATCACCACATTCTCCAGCACGGTGCCGAAGCGTTCGGTAGTCGAGAAAATTTCCGGCTCTGCTTCGCGGCTCAGCTTGATGACCTTGGCGTAGCAGCCGCCTTCGATGTTGAAGATGCCGTTTTCGCTCCAGCCATGTTCGTCATCGCCAATCAAGGTGCGCGACGCGTCGGCCGACAAGGTGGTCTTGCCGGTGCCGGAAAGCCCGAAAAATATCGCCGATTCGCCATTGGCGCCGACATTGGCCGAGCAGTGCATGCTCATTACCCGCTTGGCCGGCAGCAGGTAGTTCATGATGGTGAAGACCGACTTCTTCATCTCGCCGGCATAGGAGGTGCCGCCGATCAGGATCATTTTCTTGTCGAAGTTCACCGCGATCACGGTCTGGCTGGCGCAGCCATGGCGCGCCGGATCGGCATTGAAGCTGGGCAGATCGACGATGGTGAATTCCGGATCGAACGTCTTCAGTTCTTCGGCGGTGGGGCGGATCAGAAGCTGGTGCACGAACAGCGAGTGCCAGGCGAATTCGGTGATCACCCGCACCGAAATGCGATGGGTGAGATCGGCGCCGCCGAACAGATCCTTGGCGAACAGCTCATGGCCTTCGGCATGCGCCATCATGTCGGCATACAGCGCATCGAAATGCGCCGGGCTCATCGGCTTGTTGTTGTCCCACCAGACCTGGGATTCGGTGGTGGCGTCGCGCACCACGAATTTGTCCGACGCCGAGCGGCCGGTATGCACGCCCGTGCGCACGACAAGCGGACCGTTCTTGGCGACCATGCCTTCGCCGCGGCGCACCGCTTCTTCGTACAGAGCCGGCGCGCTGAGATTGAAGTTCACGCCCTTGAGGTTGCGAAAACCGTGTCTTGAAAGGCCGAAAGCGGTGTCGGTCATGGCTGCGCTCCGAAAGAAGAATGTGTGACCGCTATAACGGCTGGCCCGCGCGCTCTCAAATGTATTCAGACGCGCTCACACAGAATTTATGTGGCCGCTCAAAGTGTTATAAGTAACATTTGTATTATGACGTGGTTACCGCGTTGCTCCGACGGGCTTTTTGGCCGTAAGAACTTTCATGCTTTCGGACGAGGAATTGGACCGCTACGCCCGCCACCTGGTGCTGCGGGAAGTGGGTGGCACAGGCCAGGCGCGTATCCGCGCCGCCAAGGTGCTGATGGTGGGCGCAGGCGGCCTGGGCAGTCCCGTGGCGCTATATCTGGCGGCGGCCGGTATCGGGCGGCTGGGCCTGGTGGATGACGATGCCGTCAGCCTGTCGAACCTGCAGCGCCAGATATTGTTCCGCACCGCCGATGTCGGACGCGCCAAGGTGGAAGCCGGCGCTGAAGCGCTGAACGCCTTGAACCCGAATGTCCATATCGACTGCCATCACCTGCGCGTGACGTCTGCGAATGTGATGGAACTGATTGCGCCCTACGACATCGTCGCCGACGGCTCGGACAACTTCGCGACCCGCTTCCTGCTCAATGACGCCTGCTTCTTTGCGGGCAAACCGCTGGTGTCCGCGGCGGTAACCGAGTTCGAAGGCCAGCTTGCCACCTATAAGGGCTATGACCCGGCCCTGCCCTGCTATCGCTGCCTGTTCCCGGAGCCTCCGCCGCCCGGCACGGTGCCCAATTGCTCGGAAACCGGCGTTTTGGGTGCCGCGGCCGGGGTGATGGGATCGCTGCAGGCGCTGGAAATCCTGAAGGAAGCCGCCGGGCTGGGCACGGGGCTGGCCGGAAAACTCCTGATCTACAAGGCGCTTAGCACCGAATTCCACACCGCCAGGCTGGCCAAGGACCCCGGCTGCGCCCTGTGCGGCAACCGGCCAACAATTACCGGCATTTGATGGCACGGTTAACCGCCGTTTAAAGCGGACTGCGGCAACATCATTCCATTGGGACGCCTTCGCGCCCCGGGGGCAGGAAATGGGCCGGGAAGTTCACTACGAGATCTTCAAGCGCGTCGGAGCCAAAGGCGGCTGGACGATGCATGACGTGCGCAATGACCGCGATGGCGCGATCACCATCGCGCAGGAATTGATGGCGGCCGAGAAGGCCACCGGCGTCAAGGTCGTCAAGGAAACCTATAACGACGACACCGGCGATTTCCTCACCCTCAAGATTTTCGAGGATGGCCATAACCAGATGAAGGTCGCGCCGGCACAGGAAGACGCGCCGCACGCCATTCCCTGCTTCAAGCCGGAAGATCTCTATTCCTATCACGCGCGCCAGACCATGAGCCGGCTGCTGACCGACTTCCTGTCGCGCGGCAAGGTCACCATCACCGAGCTGATCCACCGCGCCGACATGCTGGAAAAGCTGGAAGCCACCGGCACCGTCTATCAGCATGCCATCCAGAAGGTCGCGGTGGCGCAGGCCGCCAACACCACCACCCCGGTGCAGCAGATCGTCAAGAGCCTGAACGAACTCACCACCCAGGCCTTCAACCGCGTCTATCGCGATCAGCGCAAGGGCCTGTTCCCCGATCCGGCGCCGGAGCAATTCGCCGAACTGGCAGTCAAGCTGGCCGGCCAGGGCGAGGCCGCCTACATCTTCAACGGCGCGCTGGCGCGGCATCTGAAGGATGCCAAGGGCTGGGATCACAAGGTCCTGATGCTGATCACCATCATGGAAAAGCCGCCCGCCGAGGAAGCACCGCGCAAGCTGATGCTGTCCTCGATCGACGCCATCCTGGCGGAGATTCTCAATGGCTCGGCGGCGCTGCAGGACCTGATGGGTCCGGCGGAAAATCTGGGCCAGGCGCTGAACCAGCTGGTGAACCTGTTCCTGGGCAAATTGCCCGAGGGCAGCAAGGCGGGCCTGGCCGCCCTGACGCACCACTTCGCTGCCGACGATTTGCCCGAAGCGCGCACCGCGGTCGCCAACCGCATCGTGGCGGAGTTCAAGAGCAACAAGCGGCTGTGCCCCGAATTCATGGTCGAAGAGCTGAAGACCCTGCGCTCCATGGCCAACCGCATCGTGATGGGCGTGGGCAAGTATCTGAGCCATGAAGACCTGATCGCCGCCTTCACCCTGCGTTCCAAGCGCCTGGTGGCCAATGAAGCAATGGGCCAGCATATCGCCGAGGCCCCGATCGAGGAAAAGATCGAGCGCATCCTGTTCGTGGAGGACAATATCATCGGCGCGGAAAACAAGCGCCAGCTGTCCACCTACATCATGCCGGTGCTGAACTCGGCCGCGTTCGAAAATTATTTCCAGAATCCCAAGGTGCCGCTGGTGCAACGCTTGCAGCGGCTGGCCCAGTTGCAGGCGCGTGTGCGCCGCTCGGGCTTCATCGATGTCACGCGCGGGGAAATCGCCGACAAGATGGATTGCCTGGCGGTCCAGATGGAAGCGCGCGGCAAGCTGTTTGAATCCATCGAGGCGCGCAGCACCAACCCGGTGGAAAAGGCCCAGACCATGCTAAAGCTGGCGACGGGCGGCCTTCTGACCGAAGGCCAATTGTCCAACAAGGCGCGCGAATTGATCCTGGGCTATATGTCCAAGCCCGGTTTCCTGACCGGCTATATGGCGGCCCAGAGCAAGGATGGCACAGCGCCCGATAGCGAAAAGCTGATGGCAGAGCTGATGGAAACCTTGGGCAAGGCCGGCATCACCGCAGAGACGGGCCTTAAGAGTATCGCCGCCTAGGACGCGGCTTCGAGCGCCGGTTTCTTTATAGAATCCAGCGCCAACAGCACCACACCAGCCGAAATCGCGATGTCGGCGAAATTGCAGACGAACAGCGGCACATTGCCCAGGTGCAGCGACAGAAAATCGAACACGGCGCAATAGCGGCTGCGGTCCCGCAGGTTGCACAGCGCACCGCCCAGCACCAGCCCAAAGCCTGCCGCTGCAAGAAGGTTCGGCGCGCGCCAGGCCAGTACCGCCACCGCAAGGCTGATCATCGCCAGCACGGCAATCAGCAGATGGCATCCGGTGTCACTGCTCTGGGCGAGAAGATTAAATGAGACACCATTGTTCCAGGCCGGGTGAAAATCGGCCAGTCCGGCAATCAGGGATCCCGCACCCATCGGCATCAATGCGCGCTGTAAAATGAGATTCAGTACGAAGGTGGCGGTTGCCAGTACAGCAGCCAGCACACGCCGGTTCAATGCGCCGCGTCCCAGTTATCAGCCGCGCGCGCCTCGACAACCAGCGGCACTGAGATTTCCACCGCCGGCAGCGCCGCCTTTTCCATCACCGACTTGATCAGCTTGGCGCACCTGTCGACTTCCTTGTCCGGGGCTTCGAAGATCAGTTCGTCATGCACCTGCAGCAGCATGGTCGCCTTGACCTTGGCGTCCACCAGCGCGCCGGGCAGTTGGACCATGGCGCGGCGGATGACGTCGGCGGCCGTGCCCTGGATGGGCGCGTTGATGGCGGCGCGTTCGGCCCCGCCGCGGAAGCCGGGCACCTTGGAATTGATCTCGCGGATATGGATGCGCCGGCCGAACAGGGTTTCGACATAGCCCTTTTCGCGCGCGAACTGCTTGGTCGCTTCCATGTAATCGCGGATGCCGGGGAAACGGGCGAAGTACTTCTTGATGTAGTCGGAAGCTTCGCTCTGCGGAATGCCAAGCTGGTTGGCAAGGCCGAAGCCGGAAATGCCATAGACGATGCCGAAATTGATCGCCTTGGCGCGGCGGCGGATTTCCGCCGGCATGTCCTTGACCGGCACGCCGAAGATTTCCGACGCCGTCATGGCATGAATGTCCAGGTTTTCGGCAAAGGCCTTTTTCAGTTCGGGAATGTCGGCGATATGGGCCAAAAGGCGCAGCTCGATCTGGCTGTAGTCGGCGCTGATCAACTTGTTGCCCTTGGCCGCGATGAAGGCCTGGCGGATGCGGCGGCCTTCCTCGGTGCGCACGGGGATGTTCTGCAGATTGGGATCGGTGGAGGCCAGCCGCCCGGTCGAAGTGGACGCCATGGCGTATGAGGTGTGCACCCGCCCCGTCCTGGCGTTGATATAGCCGGGCAGCGCATCGGTGTAGGTGCCGCGCAGCTTGGCCAGCCCGCGCCATTCCAGCACCTTCTTGGCGATGGGATGGCCTTGCGCCGCCACGTCTTCCAGCACGTCGCTGTCGGTGGACCAGGCGCCGGTCTTGGTCTTGCGGCCGCCTTCGATCTTCATGCGGTCGAACAGGATTTCGCCCAGCTGCTTGGGCGAGCCGATGTTGAATTCCCCGTCCGCCAGCTTGTGGATTTCGCCTTCCAGCTTGACCTGGGTCTTGGCGAAATCGTTGGACAGCTTGCGCAGCATGTCCGGATCGATGGTTATGCCCGCCCGCTCCATGTCGGCCAGCACCATCACCAGCGGCCGCTCCAGGGTTTCATAAACGCAGCGCTTGGATTTTTCGCGCAACTGGGGTCGCAGCAGCATGTGCAGGCGCAAGGTGACGTCGGCATCCTCTGCGGCATATTTGGTCGCCTCGGCCACCGGCACGCAGTCGAACGTAAACTTGTCCTTGCCCTTGCCGGTCACTTCACTGAACGTGATGGGCGTATGCGACAGGTGCAGCTGGGACAGTTCGTCCATGCCGTGGCCGTGCAAGCCGCCTTCCAGCACATAGGAAATCAGCATCGTATCATCGATGGGATCCAGGCGGATGCCACGCTGCAGGAACATCAGCGCGTCATATTTCAGGTTCTGCCCCACCTTCAGGACGCTGTCGTCTTCCAGCAAGGGCCTGAGTATCTTCAGCACATCGGCTTCGACCATCTGGGTGATGGCCTCGCCGCCGTCCTGAGCCTGGGACAGGTCCAGCGAAAGGCCGTCGCCCTTGCGATGGCCGCAGGGGATATAACAAGCCTCGCCCGGCGCCACCGCCAGGCTCACGCCGCACAGATTGGCGGTCATTGGATCGAGCGAGGTGGTTTCTGTATCGACGCAGACAGTGCCGCTGGCCTGGGCGCGCGCCACCCATTTTTCCAGATCCTTGGCGGTCGTCACCGTGACGTAAGCATCGTGGTTGATCGGGGCGCGCAGCGCGGCGTCCACTGCCGGTGTCGCGGGCGCGGGCAGTTCGGGGTCGCGCGGAATGACATTGGCCACGGTCGGCGCGGCGGCGATGGCGTCCAGATCCTCGACCTGGTAGTGCGCCGCCACCCGCTTGGTGATGGAGGTGAACTCCATCGCTTTCAGGAATGACAGCAGATCCTTGCAGTCCGGCTCATGCACGGCGAATTCGTCGGGCTGTTCCTTCAGCGGTACGTTCTGATCCAAGGTCACCAGCTTGAGCGAAATACGCGCATTCTCAGCATTTTCGATCAATGTTTCGCGGCGCTTGTTCTGCTTGATTTCGCTGGTCTTGCTGAGCAGCGTTTCAATATCGCCATAGATGTTGATCAGCTCTGCGGCGGTCTTGATGCCGATGCCGCGCACACCGGGAACATTATCGGTGGAATCGCCGGCCAGTGCCTGAACCTGAACCACCTTGTCCGGGGTGACGCCGAACTTCTCCAGCACCTCGGCGCTCGCCAGCCGCCGGTTCTTCATGGTGTCCAGGAGTTCGATCTTGCCATCCACCACAAGCTGCATCAGATCCTTGTCGGAGGAGATAATGGTGCAGCGGGCGCCAGCTTCATGCGCCAGGCGCGCATAGGTGGCGATCAGGTCGTCGGCCTCATAGCCCTTCATCTCCACGCAACTGACGCCGAATGCGCGGGTGGCATCGCGCACCAGCGGAAATTGCGGGATCAGGTCTTCGGGCGGCGGCGGGCGGTGCGCCTTGTATTCCTTGTAAAGCTCGCTGCGAAAGGTCTTTTCGCTGGCGTCGAACACCACCGCCAGATGGGTGGGCTGTTCGGGGCCCTTCATGTCTTCCAGCAGCTTCCACAGCATGTTGCAGTAGCCGGACACCGCGCCCACCGGCAGGCCGTCGGACTTGCGGGTCAGGGGGGGAAGCGCGTGATAGGCACGGAAAAGATAGCCCGAACCGTCCACCAGGTAGAGGTGATCACCCTTTTTCAGGGCGCTCAATGATGGGTCGCCCCGGCCTTAAGGACAAAGCGCTTGTCGCAATAGGGGCATTCCACCGCATTTTCGTCGCCCATTTCCAGGAACACCTTGGGATGGCCGAGCGCGCCGCCGCCGCCATCGCAGGCGACGCGGGTGTTGTCGGTTTCGACGATTTCGGGAGCCTGGACGGGCATGGAACAACCTAAAAGAACCGGGACGGGCGGGATCATAGCCGGTAAGATTTGAGGGGCAAGAGACAGATTTGCACATGGTCACACTCAGCAGAATCTACACAAAAACCGGCGATTCCGGGCAAACCGGGCTTGGCGACGGCAGCCGGATTTCCAAGGCGTCGCTGCGCATAGCCGCCATCGGCGCGGTGGATGAAGCCAATAGCGCCATCGGCATCGCCCGACTGGACGCCGAAGGCGATGTGGACGCCATGCTGGCGCGCATTCAGAACGACTTGTTCGACCTGGGCGCGGACCTCGCCGCGCCGGAGGATGGCCGCAAGGCCGAGGGCCGGCTGCGCATTGTGGGCGCGCAGGTGGAACGGCTGGAACGCGAGATTGACTCGATGAACGAAACGCTCGCGCCGCTCACCTCCTTTGTGCTGCCCGGCGGCACCGCGCTCGCGGCGCATCTGCACCTGGCCCGCGCCATCGCCCGGCGGGCGGAAGCGGCGATGGTCACGCTGGCGCTGGACGAAAAGATCAACGAAGCGGCGCTACGCTACATCAACCGCCTGTCGGATCATCTGTTCGTGATGGCGCGCACCGCCAATGACGGCGGCATGGGCGACGTGCTGTGGGTGCCGGGTGGGAACAGGTAACACTTGACCGAACAGGAAGAAGGCGAACGCATAAGTTTCGGAACCTATGGCGATTCACTTCGCGCGCTGTCTCTTGATCCTGCCGCCGCTTGCAACGAAATGGGCAACTACAACAGCGCGGGTGAGATTTGGTACGACCTGACTTCGCTCGCCTATCTCTCAGATTCGACCTTTATCGAACTGACGCGAGATCAGCGGGCGGCCATAAAAGCGCTGGCAAATGGGCTAAGGGAATTGCCGCGAGACGCAATGGCGCCGGGCGGCGTACTCCCAGTTGCGCACGCAACTTGCGTCATCGCCATGAGTCATCCGGCCTGGATTCCCTTCCGCGGTTGCGCCGCAAAATTGCTGGGAAGCCTGGCTGCCGAAATCCAGCACAATCAGGCTTTATTGAAAGCTATATAGCGCTATTCCGGGCCGAGACGGCGGCCAAACACGAACGCCAGAATAACGCCCAGCACGCCCGTCGCCGCCCAGCCCGGCAACGCCAGGAAGGAATAGACGCCTTGCGCCAGCGACGGCGTGTGGTTCTGTACCCAGCTCTTGAAAGCATCCAGGCTGTGCTGGTTCAGGATGCCCCAGACGGTGCCCAGGCTGCGCACCACCAGCTCGCCGCCGCGTTCCAGCGACGACACCGCGTCCGCGCCCAGCAGCATCAGGGCGATGACGATCAAGATCAGGCTTATCAGGCGCATCAGCACGGCCATGGCGATTGTTTCAGCTGCACCCTTCGACGAGTTGCGCAGCCTCTTGCGTCCCGATCCGGAAGCTATCAACGCGCTGCTTCATGGTTTCAAAGATCAACAGCCTGTCCTTGCCGAGCTTCACATCGACATAATGGTCGCCCGGCCCTTCGCCATAGCGATGCGGCGTAAATTCGGCTTTCTTTCCATAAATCTTGCGCAGCTCATTTTCATTCATCCCCACGCCGGCGCCTTCGGCGGTTGTCACGCCCGGGCGCTTGATGTCGATCCGCACAAGATGGCGGTCGAAAAACATGAAAGTGCCCTTCCCGCCAGGAATGTTCACAGCCGCGCAATTGCCGCCCGGCTCAGGCTTTGGAAGCTTCAGCTTGGTGCCGGTGGCTTTTTCAACCTCTGTATTGCTCATGCCGAACTTGACCGGGCCCAGGCCTTCCGACGTCAGGACATCGGCGGCCAGCGCCGGGACGGAGCACAAGGCAAAAGCCAAAATCGCCGCAATCAACCGCATGGCAAAATCCCCAAGGATGGCGGTCATCCTAAAAGAAAACCGCCCGCGAAGCCAAAGCCTCGCGGGCGGTGTTTCTCTCAAAAAGGCGACTTTAGGCCTGCGGTGCGTCGCCGGCCGGCTTCTTGCCGATGTCTTCGCCGGTGTTCTGGTCCACCTGCTTCATCGACAGGCGCACCTTGCCGCGATCGTCGAAGCCCAGGAGCTTGACCTTCACGGCCTGGCCTTCCTTGACCACGTCCTTGGGGTTCGCCACCCGGCTCGAGGCCAGCTCGGAAACATGCACCAGCCCGTCCTTGGGACCGAAGAAGTTCACAAAGGCGCCGAAGTCCATCACCTTGACGATCTTGCCGTCATAGATCTGGCCGATTTCCGGTTCCGCCGTCAGGCCGCGGATCCACTTGATCGCCGCCTTGATCGCTTCATGGTCGCTGGAGGCGACCTTCACGGTGCCGTCATCCTCGACATTGATCTTGGCGCCGGTCTTTTCCACGATCTCGCGGATCACCTTGCCACCGGTGCCGATCACGTCGCGGATCTTGTCGGTGGGGATCTTGATCTGCTCGATGCGCGGAGCGTGCTCGCCCAGTTCGGCGCGGGCGCCGGTCAGGGCCTTGTTCATCTCGCCCAGGATGTGCAGACGGCCGCCCTTGGCCTGCGCCAAAGCGGTCTTCATGATCTCCTCGTTGATGCCGGAAATCTTGATGTCCATTTGCAGGGAGGTGATGCCTTCTTCCGTGCCGGCCACCTTGAAGTCCATGTCGCCCAGGTGATCTTCATCACCCAGGATGTCCGACAGGACGACATAACGGTCGCCTTCCAGGATCAGGCCCATGGCGATGCCCGCCGTGGGGCGCTTCAAGGGAACGCCCGCATCCATCAGCGCCAGCGAGGTGCCGCACACCGAGGCCATCGAGGACGAACCGTTGGAT
>JBBQBL010000013.1:0-22958 GCA_038317805.1 Micropepsales bacterium | reverse complement strand
GTCCGATCTGAAGCAGACCCAGTTCAGCGAAGAAGTCCAGGCGGTGGGTGATTTCGGCGAGACCTTCAATTACGTCGTCGGCGTCTACTACTTTAACGAGCATGCGCGCGAATCCGCGGCAACACCGTTCACCAACGTCTATAATGCTTTCGGCAACGCCTCCACGATCCGTTCTTCCAACGGGACGTTCGGAACCGGTGCGATCACCTCGGCCAACCAGGGTTGGGAATATGGTACGCGCTTCATACAGCGCGCCAGCGAAGCCAATTCGAACAGTTTCGCCGTCTTCGGCCAGGCGACTTATTCTCCGTCAGCACTGCCTGACCTGCATCTGACGGCCGGTGGCCGGTACACGCAGGACAAGCGCCACGGCAGCCTCTATACCGTGAACGGCAGGTCGACCAACTTCCCCTTCACCCTCGACAGCGGCCGTTTCGACCCGATGGTCAATGTGGCTTACGACCTTCGTGAAAACATAAGCCTGTACGCCAAATACTCGACCGGCTACCGCGCCGGCGGCGCCAATGCCCGTTCGCAGACTTTCACCCCTTTCGGCGCCGAAGAGGTCACCGCGTATGAAATCGGCGACAAGATGGACCTGCTGGATGGGCGCCTGCGCGTGAACATCGCGCTGTGGCGCATGGATCGGAGCAATGCGCAGATCGACTTTGACAATGTCGACACCACGCCCGGCAGCCCGACACAGGGTGCGCACACCGAAGAAACGCGCAATGCCCCCGGCGAGACCACGAACCAGGGCGTTGAGCTTGACGTGTCGACCCTGCTGACCGACGAACTGAGGGCCGGTCTCTCGTACGCCTATACCGAAACCGGAACTCCGACTGCGCCGTTCCCCTTCACCGGCAATCCGGACGTTCCGCTAAACTCGCCGTTCCGCGTGAACGTCGTGTATACGCCCAAGAACGCTGCGTCGGCCTATATCGATTATGAGCGGGATCTGTTCGGAGCGACCTTCAAGTTCCATCTCGATGGGGCCTATGCGAGCCGGCAGTATGCCTTCCAGGCCGAGTTCGCTGACGTGTCCCCGACGGGAAAATCGGTGCAGGCAATCGCTGCGAAGACCGACGGCAGTTTCATCCTCAACAGCTCGATCGCCCTGGCTGACATCAAGGCGGGCAGTGGCAGCGCGACCGGAACCATTTCGTTGTGGACCCGCAACCTGCTGGATGAAGAGCACATCTACCGCATCTCGGCCGCCAACCGCGGCACGATCGGTGACTATGCGAACTTCAATCCGCCGCGCACGTTCGGCGTGGAATTCCGTATCGCCTACTAGGTGTTTAACAGGGCAAGGCTGGCGGTTTGTCTCACCGCCAGCCTTGCCCGTTTCGGACTGCCGCCAGGGTTCGTCCGGCCTTTCCACATAAAATTCACCGACTTGCAGCTCAAATTACCCAGCATTTACTGCAACTGCGAAGACTGTCACATAGCTGTCACCAAACCGTCACCCTTCTGTAGTCCCCCCCTGAGACACGGATCGCGCGCGAAATTGCGCACGGGAATCACAAAGGGGTTGGGTAATGAAATTGGGGAAAGTTGCGCTGATGTGCGGCGCCGCCGCCATCGCGATGGCGATGGGCGCGCAAGCAGCCAACGCGGACGACAAGACGATCAGCGCGGGGGATCATCCGCTGGTTCTAGCTCAGAACCTTTCCCAGAACGCTACCATGAGCAACGCCGAACTGGCGGCGCGCCTCCAGGCGCTGGAAGATGCGCAGGCTTCCGCGTCAGAACGGGCCCAGGCGGATCGGACCCGCCTGTCCACCCTGGAACAGGGCTACAATTCTGCAGTGTGGACCTTCGACAATGGCCGTCCCTCGCTGGCCTCGGGCGATGGCCGCTTCACCTTCAATGTGCGCATGCGCTTCCAGACCGACTATGCCAGCTTCATGCAGGATGACACCCATCCCGCCGGTTTCAATGGTCCCAACGACCTCGGTTCCGGCGCGGTGATGCGCCGCGCCTACGTCGGCTTCGATGGCAGGGTCTACAGGAATTTCGCCTATGATGTCCGCTTCAACTTCGGCGGCAGCAATGGCGGGGGCGCTGTCGGCGGCAACGAAGGCGACGCGCTGCTGAACCGATTCTATCTCAGCTATATCGGTATTCCGAACTGGCACTTCAGCGTGGGCGTTCTGGAGCCGGTGTTCGCGGGTGAACTCTCACAGTCTTCTTCGGCGCTGCCATTCATCGAGCGCACCGAAATCGACAATATCGCCGCCCAATACGGCGCGGGTGACACCCGCCGGGGTATTGAAGTCGGCTGGTCCAAGACCGACATGCTGTGGGCGGGCGACCATCTGGCCATCACCGGCAGCTTCACCGGCGGCACGACAGGCACAACCACCGGTCACGGCAGCGGCACCGGCACGGCCCCGGGCGGCGACGAGCAGTCGCAGGCGATCGTGCGCGTGTCCGAACGTCTGTGGACCGACGGCCTTTCCAACATCCAGATCGGCGGCAATTACGGAAAGCTGCTTTACACCGGCGGTACCGGCGCCGGTGGCGGCGTCGTCAACCTGCAGGATCGGCCGCAGATGCGCGTCGACGGTACGCGCCTGATCAGCACTGGCAACATCAATGCCAAGACGGGCGAGATGTTCTCGTTCGACGCGCAGGGCAATCTCGACAACTTCTATCTGGCAGGCGAATGGGCCCGCTTCAGCCTGGACCGGCAGTGCGGCACGGCGCCGACCGGCGGCTTTGTCGCCGGCCGATGCTTCGGCGGCAACTTCTTCACCGTTGCCGACCGTCCCAGTTTCGATGGCTTCTACGTGGAAGGCACTTGGATTCTGACCGGCGAAACCAAGCCCTACACCACCCAGGCGATCAACAACGAAGTAGGCGCTTTCGGCAACCCGGTCCCGTCACGACCCTTCTCGCTGGACGGAGACAGCTGGGGCGCCTGGGAATTGACGGCGCGTTATTCCGACATGGACCTGAACTACAACCCGACGCAGACCGCCAACACGGTACAATTGGCGGGCATCAACGGCGGTCAGGAGCGGATTGTTACCCTGGGCATCAATTGGTACATGAATCGCAACGTGAAGTTGCAAGTCAACGACATGATCGTGAAGGTCAACAGGGGCATCGCCTCCAACCTCAACCGCGACAGCCAGGACCTGAACATCCTGGGCGTCCGCCTGGCATTCGCCAACTAGTCAAACATCGCAACGGGGCGTGCGCCCCAATTGGAGAAGAGACATGAAAATGAACTACAAGGCACTGATCGGCGCGGTGGCGGGGCTGGCAATCGCCACTACCGCCTTCGCTGCCGACATCACGGGCGCCGGCGCCAGCTTTCCTTTCCCGATCTACGCCAAGTGGGCGGCGGCCTATAAGGGCGTCTCGGGCACGGGCCTGAACTACCAGTCGATCGGTTCGGGCGGCGGTATCGCCCAGATCAAGGCCAGGACGGTCGCCTTTGGCGCCACCGACAAGCCACTCACGGTCAAGGAACTGGCGGCCGCCGGCCTGACCCAATTCCCCACCGTCATCGGCGGCGTGGTCCCCGTGGTCAACGTGCCCGGCCTCAAGGCCGGCCAGTTGACCCTAGACGGCGCCACCCTGGCCGCCATCTACCAGGGTAAGGTTGCCCGCTGGGACGATGCGGCGATCAAGAAGCTGAACCCCGGCGTCAACCTGCCGAGCAAGAACATCAGCGTCGTGCATCGGTCCGACGGTTCGGGCACCACTTTCATCTTCGCCACCTACCTGTCGCGCGTGAGCCCGTCCTGGAAGAGCGAAGTCGGTGCGGACACCGCCATCGATTGGCCCACCGGCATCGGCGCCAAGGGCAATGAAGGCGTTGCCGGCAATGTGGCGCAGATCTCCGGTTCGATCGGCTATGTCGAATATGCCTATGCCAAGCAGAACCACCTGGCCCATGTGAAGATGCTGAACAAGGAAGGCAAGGTGACGGAGCCGACCGTTGAAGCCTTCCGCGCCGCCGCCGCCAACGCCGACTGGGCGGGTGCTGCGGCCCAGAACTTCTACATCATCCTGGTCGATCAGCCCGGCGCGCAGTCCTGGCCGATCACGGCGACCACCTACATCCTGGTCTACAAGAATCCGCCGGACCAGGCCGCGACCGCCGAGACGCTCAAGTTCTTCAAGTGGGGCATGGAAAAGGGCGACCAACTTGCGCTGGGCCTGGACTACGTCCCGCTGCCGGAGAATGCCGTTAAGGCGATTGAAGGCTCATGGAAGGGTATCCAGGGCTCAGGCATGTAATCTGGCCTTACAGCCAGTACGAAAAGGGCGGCCCCTCGGGCCGCCCTTTTTTGTTGCCCGCTCGAGTTTATCGCGGTGCAGCATTTCAACCAGATCAAAGCGGTGCCGCAAGAATCACGACAAGCGGCATAATTGCCTAAATAGTAGGCACGTTAAATAGCTGAAACAGCATCATTATCCTTGAAACCCCTCTACGTTCGTCACAGACTTGTCATCAACAAATCATGGAGGACCTTATGCTGCGCCATCTGTTTTCCGCTGCTTTCCTTGTCCTGTCCGTTACAGCCGCGGCCCAGGCCGAAACTCCGCGCCAAATGCAGGTCGTAGTTGGCGACCTGAATTTGAATAGTCCTGCTGGCCAAGCGGCCGCCCAGGCCCGTATTCACCGCGCTGCCGTCAGCCTTTGCAGCTCGGTGCGCGATACGGCGCAATTGGGGGGATGGGCCAGTCTGGAAGCCGTGAGTGACCGTGGCTGCGTCGCCCGCGCCGTCGAACGCGCCACTGCGCAAATGGTCAGTACGCGCTGATCGGCAGACGGTGCCGGTTTAAATCAGGGCGGCCTTCGGGCCGCCCTTTTTTCTTATGAGGCAAAGACGGCGTCAAATCCTGACGACTTCGCCGTCCTCCTTGGTGAAAGACCCCGGACGCTTGTCGAGGAGGTCCAATACCGCCTCGGATGGCCTGCACACCCTTGTGCCCTTCGGCGTAACAACGATGGGCCGGTTGACCAGGACAGGATGCGCGATCATGGCATCGAGCATTTGATCGTCAGGGATCGCCGCATCAAGAAGGCCCAGGGCGGCGGCCGGTGTGCCTTTCTCGCGCATGATATCGCGCGGTTTCATCCCCATGGCGGAAAGCAAGGTGGTCAGCTGAGGCCGGGTCCAGCCCGTTTGGAGGTATTCGACAATGTGGGGTTCGTATCCGGCCGCCCTGATCATCGCGAGCGTGTTGCGGGAGGTTCCGCAATCGGGATTGTGGTAGATCGTGATGGGGAAGGGATGGCTCATGACGCAGGGTCCTGTTTGAGCAACCAGCGGAAAAGAACCGCGGCCACCATCATCCCGGCCAATTGCGCCGCAATGAACAGCGGGACCGAAGACGGCGCGATGCCGGCAAAGGTGTCGGAGAGGCTTCGCGCGATCGTCACGGCCGGGTTGGCGAACGAGGTGGATGCCGTGAACCAGTAGGCGGATGTGATGTACAATCCCACCATCATGGGCGTGGCCGCGGCGCGGAACCGCAGCGACCCCAGGATGGTTCCGATCAGCCCGAAAGTGGCCACCGCTTCGGAAAGCCCTTGCGGCCAGCCGCTGCGCAGCTTGGTCGAGATTTGCAAGATCGGCTCGCCGAACATCGCGTGGGCCAGCCATACACCCAGAACAGCCCCGGAAATCTGAGCAACGATGTAGGCTGCGGCATGGCGCCATGCCAGCTCGCGTCGTGCGGCGAACATCAGGCTTACGACAGGATTGAAGTGCGCTCCTGAAAGCGGGCCAAATATCGTGATGAGCACGACAAGCCCGGCGCCGGTTGCCAGTGTATTGCCGAGCAGGGCAATGGCCACGTTGCCCCCCGCCAGGCGGTCCCCCATGATTCCAGAGCCGATAACGACGGCCAGCAGCAACAGGGTTCCCAATGCTTCGGCGGCCAGGCGGCGCGACAGGCTGAATTGCCGGAGCGGCGGCTCCAGGCTGGGATCTGTCACGTCAGCCCCGCTGGGGTTCTGGTTGCAGCGTGTTGCTGGCTGACTTGCCGATATCGTCCATATTCCTTTGCAGCGACAGACGATCCAGGCCCGTGATCTTCAGGTTGGCGAAGGCGCTTATGCGATTGTAAAGCATGCGGTACGTGTCGGCGAAAGCCAGCGCCTTTTCGACGTCTGTACCTTCCACCGCGGCGGGATCGGGCAGGCCCCAATGTGCAGACATGGGCTGGCCGGGCCAGATCGGGCAAACCTCGCCAGCGGCATTGTCGCAGACCGTAATCACGAAATCGAGTTTGGGCGAATTCGGTTGCGCAAATTCATCCCACGGCTTTGACCGCAAACCGGTGGTGTCAAAGTCGAGCCTCTTGAGAAGGCTTATCGCATGGGGATTGACCGTGCCGCTCGGATGCGATCCTGCCGAATAGGCCGCGAACCGGCCGTGGCCCACCTTGTTCATGATGGCTTCGGCAACGATGGATCGCGCCGAATTGCCGGTGCAAAGAAACAGAAGGTTGTATTTTCTGGCTTCTGACATGGTGGCTCCTCTCAGGCGCAACAGGCGGTGCGCTTCGCAATCTCGACAATGGGTGCGCAGATGGCCGCGTTTCCGTTGCAGCAATCTTCCATCAGGAATCCGAGCAATTTGCTCATGCGGGAATAATCGGCGGAATATATGACAGATCGGCCCTCGCGCCGGGACCTCACCAGTCCGGCATGCGAAAGGATCGTAAGATTTGCCGAAAGTGTGTTGGGCAACATATCCAGTTTGCGGGCGATGTCACCGGCAGCGAGGCCTTCCATGCCGGCCCGGACCAGGAGGCGAAATATCGAAAGCCGGCCATCATGGGCAAGCGCGGACAATGCTTCTACCGCCAGGCCCGGTTTGAGCGTCGCCATCAGCAGCAGGCCTTTCCGCCAGGCGCCGGAGAGCAGCAACTGGCCTTGCTTGTTTCGATGGCCGGGACGTCATCCTGTCCGTAGTAGGACACTGCGCCCAGGGTAAAGAAAGTTTCCCAGCGCAGGCCCGAAGGGTCACTGGTCCACGACTTGTTCGATTCAGAATAGCAACAGGTTGCCTGCTCCTGATCCCGGGTGGTTTCTCCCGCTGCCTTGAGCCGTCCTGAGATTTCGCGCAGTTCGGCATCGGAATCGACCTGGATGCCGACATGGTCCAATCCGCTTTGCACGCCGCGCGCCGAGATGGCGATATTCACCTTGGGATCTTCGATCATCCATTTGGCGTAATCGGGCTTCACCACGGAGGGCTTGCTGCCCAGCAGCGTGGAATAGAAGGCGATCGAGCGATCCAGATTGTCGACCGCGATATGCAGATGCAGGCGTTTCATGATGGTTCAATTCATCTCTGTGTGTGCCGCGCGACGCGGCGCGTATGTTTTCTATATTTCTAATAATATGGAAATATGGAAGGGTAAAGCAAGGGATGGTTGCCCAATGCGGCCCACTGGCAGCGATGCCGGCGTCCTCCGTTTTTGAAAAAGGGCGGCCCGGTCGGATCGCCCTTTTTTGTGCCTGCATGGCAGGGCAGGCAGAAATTGCATGGCTGATTATATTGCAAGTGATAATAACGCACGTTATGTTCTGGCCATGAAAACTGAGATGCTTGTTGAATTGTACGACGTGGCCCGCCTGATGCGGACCCGTTTTGACCGCTGGGCCCGGACCTACGGCATGACCCGTGCCCAGGGCGTCATCCTGGCCCGGCTGTCGCGCCAGCCCGGCATGACCCAGAACGAAATGGCCGGCCTGTGTGAAGTCGAGCCCATCACGGTGGGACGGCTGGTGGACCGGCTGGAGGCGAGGGGGCTGCTGGAGCGCCGCCTGGATCCGGCCGACCGCCGCATTCGCCGCCTGCATCTGCTGCCGGCCTCCGAACCCATCCTGAAAGAAATCCAGCGCTACAAGGAAGAGCTGTTTCGCGAAATCACCGAAGGCCTGGACGAAGCCACGGTCGATCTTGTGACAGACGCACTCCTGAAAATGAAAACCCAACTGACCATGGAGACGCCCGCAAAAGTCGCGGCGGCGGGAGAATAAATGTCGTCGATCAACAACACGGTTTCGGCCTACGCCGCGCCGCGCCGGCACTGGGCAGGCGCCCTGTGGGCCGACAAGGCGCGGCTGCGCCGAATTCTGATGTTCTGGGGCGTGGGAATTTTCCTGGCCATCGCCGGCGCCTTCTATCTTTCGAGCGGCCGCTATATCAGCGCCGACGATGCTTATGTGCACGCCAACAAGCTGATGGTCTCCACCGACGTGTCGGGACTGGTGCAGCGTGTCAATGTGCATGAAGGACAAAAGGTGAAGGCGGGCGAGGTGCTGTTCAGCCTTGATCCCCAGCCGTTCCAGATCGCGTTGGAAAACGCCCAGGCCAACCTGGCCAGCACCGTCCAGGACGTGGAGTCGACGCGCGCCGCCTATCGTTCCGCCGTGGCGCAGATCGCCGCCCAGCAGGCGATGGCGACCATGAACGCCCAGACCTATGGTCGCTACAAGGCGCTGCAGAAGGACAACGCGATTTCGGCCATGCAGGTGGATACCGCGCGCGCCGCCCAGCTCAATTCCGAAGCCATGACCGCCTCGCTGCGCCAGACTGCGGCAACCCAGCTGGCCAAGCTGAACGGCAATCCCAACCTGCCGGCCGAGCAGACGCCCGCTTACATGAAAGCCAAGGCGGCGGTGGACGAAGCACAGCGCCAGCTCGATCATGCCGTGGTGCGCGCGCCTTTCGCCGGCACGGTGGGCGAGGTGGACAGTTTGCAACCCGGCACCCTGGTGATCTCGGCCATGTCGGCCTTCACCACCACCAGCGCGGTCGGCCTGATCGGCAACAAGCTCTGGATATCCGCCGACATGAAGGAGACCGACCTGACGCATGTTCAAAATGGTGCGCCAGTGGACATCCGCATCGACACCTATCCGGGCTGCAAATGGGATGGCCATGTCGATACGGTGAGCGCCGGCAGCGACAGCGCCTTTTCCGCGCTGCCGGCGGAAAATGCCAGCGGCAACTGGGTCAAGGTGGTGCAGCGCATTCCCGTCCGCATCGCCATCGACAAGAGCGAATGCGCGCGGCCCTTGCGCGCCGGCATGAGCGCGGTGATCACCATCGACACCGGCAAGCGCCGTCTCACCCGCCTGCTCGAAGGCTTGTAAATCGCGCATGGCAGACGCCGTTCACCATCAGGCACATGTCTATGACAGCAAAGTTGCTGAATGGGCGGTGCTGATCGGATCGATGGCGGGTGTGTTGATGCAGGCGCTGGACACCACCATCGCCAACGTCGCACTGCCTTATATGGAAGGCAGCCTGTCGGCGTCGCGCGACCAGGTCACCTGGGTTTTGACCAGCTATATCATCGCCGCCGCCATCATGACCGCGCCGGTGGGCTGGCTGGCGGCGCGCTTCGGCAAGAAGAACTTCCTGAT
Source organism: Micropepsales bacterium (assembly GCA_038317805.1). Lineage (GTDB taxonomy): Bacteria > Pseudomonadota > Alphaproteobacteria > Micropepsales > Micropepsaceae > Rhizomicrobium. Next base: position 13,546 of record JBBQBL010000013.1, on the reverse strand, counting down.
CACCTCCATCGCCGGTTTCACCATCGCCTCCATGCTGTGCGGCGCTTCGCAGAGCCTTGAGCAGATGGTCCTGTTCCGTATCATCCAGGGCGTGTTCGGCGCCGCGCTGGGACCATTGTCCCAGGCGGTGATGCTGGACATGTATCCGCCCGCCAAGCGCGGCAACGTCATGGCTATCTGGGGCATGGGTGTGATGCTGGGTCCCATCTTGGGCCCGACCTTGGGCGGCGTTTTGACCGACGCTTACAGCTGGCGCTGGGTGTTCTATATCAATGTGCCCGTGGGTATCGCGGCCTGCGCGATGCTGTGGGTGTTCTTCAAGGACACCGCCCGCGACTCCACCCTGAAGTTCGACTGGTTCGGCTTTGGCGCCTTGTCGATCGGACTGGCGGCGCTGCAGTTGCTGCTGGACCGCGGTACAACCAAAGACTGGTTTTCTTCGCCCGAAATCGTGATCGAAGCGATTGTCGCGGGCATTGGCCTTTACCTGTTCCTGGTTCACATGCTGACGGCCAAAAAGCCTTTCATCCCCCGTGACATTTTCAAGGACCGCAATTTTGTCAGCGGTCTTGTCCTGATGTTCACCATGGGCATGGTCTTGCTGGCATCCTCGGCGCTGTTGTCGCCTTACCTGCAGAACCTGTCAGGACGCAGCGTCACCCAGACCGGGTTCCTGATGGTTCCACGGGGCTTCGGCGTGATGTTCGCCATGATGTTCGCCAGCAAGCTGACCATGAAAATGGACCCGCGGATCATCATGACGGTGGGCGCGGCCCTGATGATCTGGTCGCTCTGGGCCATGACGGGCTGGACCCCCAGCATCAATGTGGGCGCTGTCATTTGGGTGACCTTCATCCAGGGCGCCGGCATGGGCCTGGTCTTTGTCCCTATGAACATGGTGGCCTTTGCCACCCTGACGCCGGAGCAGCGCACAGACGGCGCGGGGCTGTCCAACCTGATGCGCAATATCGGCAGCGCCATCGGCGTTTCGCTGACGTCAACCATCCTGATCAACTCGGTCCAGGCGATTCATTCCCAGCTGGCAGGTTTGGCCTCGCCTTTCAACCGGGGACTCAGCGTCAATGCGCCCTCGCTGATGATGAATCCTCAGATACCTTTTGGGTTGGCAAATCTGAATTCTCTCATAGAATACCGCGCACAAGTGCAGGCATACTCCAACGACTTCCTTTTCATGTTCCTGACCTCCCTGCCTGTGTTTGCGATTATCTGGCTGATGAAGAAACCAAGCTTCGCAGTTGGCCAACCTCCGAAGATAGAAGTGGTAGACTAATGAAAACTGCATTCATCGGCCTGGGCGTGATGGGCTATCCGATGGCGGGTCACCTGAAAAAGGGCGGCCACGACGTCACCGTCTACAACCGCAACCCCGCCAAGGCGGCGCAGTGGAAGGCCGAATATGGCGGCCAGACCGCGGCCACACCGGCCGAGGCCGCCAAGGACCAGGACATCGTGTTCTGCTGCGTGGGCCGCGACTCGGACCTGCGCGAAGTGACCTTGGGCGAGAATGGCGCGTTCGGCGCCATGAAGAAGGGCGCCCTGTTCGTCGACCACACCACCGCATCCGCCGGCATCGCGCGCGAACTCGCCGCCGAAGCGCAGAAGCGCGGCTTTGGTTTTGTTGATGCGCCCGTGTCGGGCGGCCAGGCCGGCGCCGTCAACGGCAAGCTGGGCATCATGTGCGGCGGCAGCGAGGCGGACTATGCCAAGGCTGAACCGGTGATGGCCGTCTATACTAAGCTTGCCAAGCGCCTGGGCCCGGCAGGTTCGGGCCAGCTCACCAAGATGGCCAACCAGATCTGCATCGCCGGCATCGTGCAGGGCATGTCGGAAGCCTACAGCTTGATGCGGGCCGCCGGCCTGGACATCGAAGCGGTGACCGAAGTGATCTCCAAGGGCGCCGCCCAGAGCTGGCAGATGGAGAACCGCATCAAGACCATGGCTGCGGGTGAATATAATCACGGCTTTGCCGTGGAATGGATGCGCAAGGACCTGAACATCGCGTTGGAGGAAGCTCGCAAGCAGGGTGTCAGCCTGCCTGTGACCGCGCTGGTCGATCAGTTCTATGCCGAAGTGGAGAATTTGGGGGGCAAGCGCTGGGACACGTCCAGCCTTTTCGTGCGCCAGGAGACCGCGCGGAAGGGCAACAAGTCATAGGGGTTTGCGTACATGAATAAAGAGCGGGATCAATCCGCTGCGGCTTTGGCTTCTGCCAAGGGCGCGGGCGGCCGCGGTTATCATCACGGCGATTTGCGCAACGGTCTTCTGGAAGCTGCGCGCGCCATTCTGGAAGAAGAGCCTTTGGCGGCTCTGACCCTGCGTGCCGTAGCACGCAAGGCCGGTGTCAGCCATGCCGCGCCCTATCGCCATTTCCCCAACCACGAAGCCCTGCTGGTGGAACTGTCCATCGAGGGGTTTGACGAACTGCGCGAAGCCATCGGCGAGGCCGCCAAGGCGCAGGGCAGCGAGTCCGACAAGATCGCCAGCATCGGCGCGGCCTATATGCGCTTTGTGGCGGCCCGGCCGGCGCTGGCGCGGCTGATGTTCGGCGGCCAGTTGCCCAACCGCGACCAGTTCCCGGCCCTGGGCCTGAAGGCGGATTCCATCGGCGCGGAGATCGGCGCGGCCTTGTCCGACAACGCGCTGGGCCTGGCGGTGTGGGCCGCGGTGCACGGTCTGGCCATGCTGGTGCTGGAAAATGTGATTGACCTGGGCCAGCGCCGTTCAGGGCTTCACGTCCTGCCGGCGCGTTCCGAGATCATCCTGCGCAGCCTATTCGCGACGGCGCGCGATTAGCCCCGGTCTGCCGCGGGCAGTTGGCAAAGTATCCACCCAAGGGCTTCAGCGCGCGGAAGCGCGATCGTCTTCCCCTGGCTTTGCAAGCTGGGAGCGTTGAAGAAAATCATGCGCCATGGCGTGATAGAGTGACTCACGCTGGAAGAAGCGCGACACGCCGTAACCAATCAGGGCCGCCAGCAGCAGCGGGAGCCGCATGCCCGTGGCGTTGCTCATTTCCCCGATGATGACCGCCGATGTGATCGGCGCCTGAACCACTCCGGCGAAATAGGCCGTCATGCCCAGAAGCACGATGGCGCCCGGCGCATGTACATGCAGCAGATCGGCAATGATATCGCCCAGCCCAGCGCCGATGGACAGTGTGGGAGCGAAAAAGCCGCCGGGAATTCCCGATAGCGTCGAGGCCAGGGTCGCCGCGAACTTCAGCGGCATGAAATCCCAACCGATATGTCCGCCTTCCACCGCACCGCGCGCGGCTTCATAGCTGGTGCCGTAGGTGGCGCCGTGACTGGCCAGGCCGCAAAGGGCCACGATCAGGCCGCACAACCCGGCAAGGCAGAGCGCCCGCCCACGCGGCGCCCCGGCGACCCAGCCCCGCAAGGCGCGGGAGCCGCGCAGCACCAGCTTGGCGAACAGCGCGCCGGCCAGGCCACCGGCCACGCCGCAGATCGGGACCGCGACCCAGTCGATGGTGACGATCAGCATGGAGGCATTGCTGCCGAAATAGCTGTAATTGCCCACCAGCCCCAGGCTGGCGATGCCTGCCAGGATCACCGCGATCAGCACCAGACCGGCATTGCGCTGTTCGAAGGCGCGGCCCATTTCCTCGATGGCAAAAACGATGCCGGCCAGCGGCGTGTTGAAGGCGGCCGCCACGCCGGCGGCGGCGCCCGCCAGGATAAGGCCGCGTTCGCCCGTCATTCGTCCGATCTTGCCCGATTGCAGCAGGAGGGCTGCGCCGACCTGCACGGTCGGACCTTCGCGTCCAATCGAAGCGCCGCAAGCCATGCCGAAAAGGGTGAGGAATATCTTGCCGAAGGTCAGCTTCAACGAAAGAAGCTTTGCCCGTGCCCCGCCGTCCTTCATGTGGCGCGCCGCGATGGCCTGGGGAATGCCGGAGCCCTGGCTGCCGGGAAAGAAGCGTGCGGCCAGCCAGGCGGACAGGACAAATCCGGCCGGTGTGAGGACCAGGGCAAACCAGGGATTGAACAGCAGCCATCGGAAAAGATGCGTCGCCTGGGTCGCGGCGGCGGCGAAGGCCACGCTGACCACGCCCACCGCGATCGCGCCGCCCCAGAATACCAATCGCGTTCGCCAGCGCCTGCCCGAGAACAGCAGTTTGCGGCGGCGGCGATCCAGGCGTGCAATCATGCGCGGGTGAGTAGCTCCGCGGCTTCGATGGCGAAATAGGTCAGGATGCCGCTGGCACCGGCGCGCTTGAAGCCCGTCAGGCTTTCGATGACAGCGCGTTCACGACCCAGCCAGCCTTTTTCGAAGGCGGCCGACAACATCGCGTATTCGCCCGACACCTGATAGGCGAAAGTGGGTACGCCGAAGCGATCCTTCACCCGCCACACCAGGTCCAGATACGGCATGCCCGGCTTGACCATCACCATGTCGGCGCCTTCGGCCAGGTCCAGCGCCACTTCGCGCAGGGCCTCGTCGCCATTGGCCGGATCCATCTGGTAGCTGCGCTTGTCGCCGGTCAGCGACTTTGCCGATCCCACCGCATCGCGGAACGGGCCATAAAAAGCGCTGGCATACTTGGCGGCATAGGCCATCAGCAGCGTGTTGTGATGGCCGGCCTGTTCCAGTCCGGTGCGGATGGCGCCGATGCGGCCATCCATCATGTCGGACGGCGCGATGATGTCGCAACCGGCGGCGACCTGCACCAGGCTCTGCTGCACCAACAGCTCGACCGTGGCGTCATTGTGTACGTCGCCGTCGCGCAGCACGCCGTCATGGCCGTGCGTGGTATAGGGATCCAGCGCCACGTCGCACAACACGCCAATGTCCGGCACCGCCGCCTTGATGGCGCGTACCGCGCGGCACACCAGATTGTCGGGGTTTAGCGCTTCGCGGCCGTCCTCGCTCTTCAGGGATGCGGGCGTCTGGGGAAACAGGGCGATGACCGGAATGCCCAGGCCGGCGGCTTTCTTCGCCGCCTCCACCACCAGGTCCACCGACAGCCGTTCCACGCCGGGCATGGACGCCACCGCTTCGCGCTTGTTCTGGCCCTCGATCACGAATACCGGCCAGATGAAGTCGGACGGCGACAGATTGGTTTCTGCGACAAGGCGGCGCGACCAGTCGTGGCGGCGGGTACGCCGCATGCGGAGGGCGGGGTAGGTGCTCATTCTTGTGTCTTGCCAATTCAGCACAGGCCGCGCAAGTCTGGCCGCAAATGAGTATTACCGACCCCCATATAATGCGCGAAAAACGCGGCGCCCTGGGCCTTCTGACCCTGGCCCGGCCAAAGGCCTTGAACGCCCTGACCCACGGCATGGTCGCCAGCCTAGCGGCCGCCTTGCAGGAATGGGCGGCGGACGACGGCATCCGCGCCGTGGCCATTCGCGGAGAAGGTGCCCGCGCCTTTTGCGCCGGCGGTGACATTCGCGCCGTGCAGCAGGCCGTGGCGGCCGGATCGGACGAGGGCGCCGCCCTGCTGCGCGACGAATACCGCATGAACGCCCTGATCGGCGACTATCCCAAGCCCTATGTTGCCCTGATCCATGGCATCTGCATGGGCGGCGGGGCCGGCGTGTCAGTGCATGGCAGCCATCGGTTGGCGGACGCATCGCTGGGTTTCGCCATGCCCGAAACGGCGATTGGTTTTGTTCCCGATATCGGCAGCAGCTATTTCCTGTCGCGGGCGCCGGGCGGCATCGGCATGTATCTGGGCCTGACCGCCGAGCGCATCGGACTTGGGGATGCGCTGGAAGCGGGCTTCATGACCCATGCCGTGGACGCCGTGCATTTCGACACGGTGATCGAAGGATTGGCGAAGGGCGAGCCTGTCGACACTGTGATCGCGCCCTTCGTTCGCAAGGCGCCCTCCGGCCAGCTCTCGCCGCGCCGCCGCCAAATCGAGACCATCTTCTCAGCGTCCTCGGTGGAGGCCATTCTGGAACGGCTGGACCGCGACGGCAGCGATTTCGCGCGCACCACCGCGCAGATCATCCGTTCACGATCGCCAACGTCTTTGAAAATCGTGTTCCGACAGCTACGCGCCGCCGCGAAACTGGACCTGAAGCAATGCCTGACGATGGAATTGCGGCTGGCGCTGCGGCTGTTGCCGGGCCACGATTTTCGCGAAGGCGTGCGCGCCGCGCTGGTGGACAAGGATCGCGCGCCCAAGTGGCAACCTTCGTCGCTGGCTGGTGTTGGCGACATCGATCCGTATTTTGCGCCATTGCAGGACAGCCTTTTCTGATTTTCTGAAAACTGTTTACGTTTTATTTGCCATAGCAAGGCAGACTGAGCCTGTCTGCGAAAGTGTTGCTGCATCGAGCGCACATTTTACGCGTCTTTAAGACATCTCCCCTAGTCTGGTCCCAACAATAGGTGGGCTCCGCAAAAAGCGGGGAAAAACAGATGACGGCAATGGCCAAACCGCAATTCGCGGAGGCGCTGAATGGCGCTTCTTCGGTTCGCAAGCATTATCTCGAGACGCTCAATCTCGTGGAGCGGCTGCATCGACAACTGCTCGATGTGATCAAGGACGAACTTGATCGCCGCGACGAGCGCGAGATCAACTCCGTCCAGGCGCTGCTGCTGTTCAATGTCGGCGACCAGGAATTGACGGCCGGCGAGCTTCGCACCCGTGGCCATTATCTGGGCTCCAACGTCTCCTACAATCTCAAGAAGCTGGTGGAAGGCGGATACATCCACCATGAACGGTCTGAATCCGACCGCCGCTCGGTGCTGGTGCGCCTGACCCGCAAGGGCGAGGCAGTGCGCGATATGCTGCGCGAACTGTTCGACCGCCACCTGGGCTCGCTGGAAGCGGTGGGCAATGTCGGCGCCGATCACCTGGAAAGCCTCAACACGACTCTGAAGCGTCTGGAACGCTTCTGGATCGACCAGGTTCGTTTCCGTCTGTAACGACGTGAGTTGGCCCGTAAGGGACCGACTCAGCTAACCTGTCTCCATGAACGGGCTGGTTACATTCCTGTCACGGCATATGCGCTTCTACATAGCGCTGGCCTGCGGGCTCGCCACCGTGGCGATTTCTCATCTCTTAGGCTTCGATGCACCGCTGCTGGCCGGCGGCGACGTCTTTTATCTCGTCTTTCTCATTCTGTGCGGCGTGATGATTGCCGGCCAGAAGAAAGCCGAACTCAAGAAGCGCGCCAAAATCGAGGACGAGGGCATTGGGATCGTCATTCTGATCACGCTGGCAACCATGGCCTTCTTCTGTGACGCGGTGTTCACTGCCCTCAGCAAAAAGCACGGCCTGGAAATGACGCCGCTGATCCTGGCAGGGATTGGCGCGCCGCTGGGCTGGTTCGTGCTGCACACGATCATGGCGTTCCGCTATGCCGACATCTACTATTTCGAGGATCCTGACTGCGCCAGTGACGACAAGGATCTGGATTTCCCCGGCCGGGGCGATCCGGGCATGTGGGATTTTCTCTATTATTCCTTTGTGGTGGGCATGACGGCGCAAGTCTCCGACGTGCAGGTGCGCACCACGGTGATGCGCCGCGCCACGTTGCTGCACGGTGTGGTGTCGTTCTTCTTCAACACTGTCTTCATCGCGATGGCGGTGAATGCCGGCGTTACGCTCGCTTCCTGAACCAGGGGATGAAGGCGCTGACCTCGCGCTTGTAGGCGGCATAGCCCGGCCGGCGTTCGGCAATATCGCCTTCCATCAGGGCCACGCCCGATACCTTCAGCAGCAGGGTGGTGACCAGCAGCGGGGACAGCAGCAGCCACCACATGTGGCTGGCTGCATAGCCGATGATGAAAAAGCCCCACCACATCGCCGCCTCGCCGAAATAGTTGGGATGGCGCGACCAGCCCCACAGCCCCCGGTCCATCACCTTGCCCTTGTTGGCGGGATCGGCCCGGAAGGCCCCCAGCTGGAAATCGGCCAGCGCCTCGAACACCAGGGCGGCGCCGGCGAGGCCCACCCCGGCGTAGTCCAGCCACCCCATTGGCATCCCGCTATAGAGGACTGCTGCCACCAGAGGGGCGGGGATGAACCAGATGAGAATCGCTTGCAACAAGAACACCTGGATGAAGCTCAGCCACCACCAGTTCGCCCCGAACTTGGTCCGCATGGCGCCGTAGCGGTGATCCTCACCATGATGGCGGGCCCAGATATGGGCAGCCAGGCGCAGCGCCCACAGGTTAACCAGCAAAAGCACCGTGGAGGTGCGCGGACCGCCCGCATGGCCGGTTGCAGCGGCGATATCCACCACCCCCGCTATGCCGGGGCCCCAGAAAATATCGACGATGCTGGCGTCCTTGAGGCGCAGGGACAGCAGCCACAGCAGCACCGCCGCAGTCAGGGCGAAGACCAGCCCCCAGCTGGAAGGCGACAGGGCCGGCAGGTGCGAAAAGATCGGGTAAAGCGCCGCTTTCATGTGACAAATTGCGTGGAATCAAACACTTGTTTCGCGCTATCGTGCCTTCTCCGGGCGTAGACCTGTCCAAAGGCGTTAGTCATGGCGTTTTCCTACAAGTCCAGTTTCACGGACGCTATTGCGGCCCTGCGGCGTGAAGGCCGTTACCGGGTTTTCGCCGACATTCTGCGCGAGCGGGGCGCTTTCCCCAAGGCCGGTCTGCACGATCCCAACAGCACTTATACCGACAACAAGGGCAAGCCGATCACCGTCTGGTGCTCGAACGACTACCTGAACATGGGCCAGCACCCCAAGGTGCTGGCGGCGATGCACGAGGCGGTGGACGCGGTCGGCGCCGGCAGCGGCGGCACCCGCAACATCTCCGGCACCACCCACTATCATGTGGAACTGGAACGCGAGCTGGCCGACTTGCACGGCAAGGATGCCGCGCTGCTGTTCACGTCCGGCTTTGTTTCCAACGACGCCACCCTCAGCACCCTGTCCAAGGTCCTGCCGGGGCTGATCATCTTCTCCGACGAACTCAACCATGCCTCGATGATCGAAGGCATCCGCCATGGCGGCACCGCCAAGTATGTCTTCCGACACAACGATATGGCGCATCTGGAGGAATTGCTGAAAGCCGCCAATCCCGCGGCGCCCAAGCTGATCGCCTTTGAAAGCGTCTATTCCATGGAGGGCGAGTTCTCGCCCACCGAGGCCATTTGCGACCTGGCTGAGAAATATGGCGCGCTGACCTATATCGACGAAGTGCACAGCGTGGGCATGTACGGCCCGCGCGGCGCGGGCATTGCCGCCCGCGACGGCACCATGCATCGCATCGACATCATCGAAGGCACCCTGGCCAAGGCGTTCGGCGTCATGGGCGGCTACATTACCGCTTCCGCGGAACTGGTGGACTGCATCCGCAGCTTCGCGCCGGGCTTCATCTTCACCACCTCGCTGGCCCCGGCCATCGCCGCCGGCGTGCTGGCCTCCATCCGGCATCTCAAGTCGTCCGATGTGGAACGCCAAAAGCTGGCCGAACGGGCCGCCGCCCTGAAGGCGCGTTTTACGGCCGCCGGGCTACCCCTGATGGAAAGCCCCAGCCATATCGTGCCGCTGATGGTGGGAGATGCCGCGCTGTGCAAGGCGGTGTCGGACTCGCTGCTGAAAGACCACGGCATCTATGTCCAGCCGATCAACTATCCCACCGTGCCGCGCGGCACTGAGAGGCTGCGTTTCACGCCCAGCCCGGCGCATAGCGACGCGATGATGGACGCGCTGGTGGAATCGCTGGTGGTCGTGTGGGATGCCCACAAGATCGCCCGCGCCGCTTAGGTGGCAGGCGAGATCTACGTCGAATTCGTGATCCTGGGTAATTCGCTCAAGGCGACCGCGATCGATCCCGAGACCGGCCTGGAAGCCACTGTCATCGGCCCGGCCAACGCCGCCCAAAGCACCATGGCCCAGGCCGCCCGCCGCAAGCTGGAATTCATGGCCAAGAAGAGAACTTGAATTCCATGTCCTGACGGGGCTTGAGCCGGCCACGGTGTCGCCAAAGCCGACAAGCTTATCGGATGCACCAGGCGCGGGCGCCCTCGCGCTTCAGGAATTGCTCCGCGCGCTTGCCCTGCAACATCGCCAATGTCGCAATCATGCCGGCTTCTACACAACTGGGAGCAGCAACGGTCACGGAGCGGGGCGCATTTTCGACGGGCCAGCCGGTACGTGGATTCAGAATGTGGCTGTAACGGACACCGTCCTTCAGCAGGAAGCGCCGCGCATCCCCGCTGGTCGCAAGCGCGCCGCTCACCAGCTCCAGCATGCCTGCCATGGCATCGTCCTTTTCGACTGAGGCGATGGCGACATGCCATGGCGTCCCGCCCGTCCGTGGACCGGAAACCGCCAGGTCGCCTCCGAAATTGACCAGAACAGGCGCGGTTGTGATGGCGCGCGCGACGGCCAATGCGCGGTCCACGGCATATTCCTTGGCCAGGCCTCCCATGTCGATTTCCATTCCCGCCGGGAGGGTGAGGCAGCAATCCCGCCATGAAACCCTGTTCCAGCCGACCAGCTTCTGCAGCGCCTTGATGTCCGAGGCAGCAGGCACCCGGTCAGAACCGTCAAAGCGCCAGGCGCGCCGCAGGACGCCCGATGTGATGTCAAACATGCCGCCGCTGAGGTCAAAGCACTGGCCGGCAAAGTCCAGCAGATGCGCGGTCTCGGCATCGACAGCGGTTTTGCGTCTGCCGGCGGAATTGATCTGGCCGATGATGCTGTCATCGCGGTAGCGGCTGAATTTCACTTCAATGCGGCGGGCTTCGGCCTCGACGGCGTCAGTGATCCGGCGCGCCAGCCCCGCATCCTCGGTTTCCACGCGAACTTCGCACGGCGTCGCCATCGCCTTGAAGGCGCCCAGATAGTCCTGGCCGGCGCGCGCGAGCGTCGCCGCTAGTGGAATTTCCATTGGTAGCCGACCTGAACGATTGCCGCCTTTGTACCCGCGAACAGATCCTGGCCCCGCAGCTGTCCGATTGCGTTTGCGGGGTGGCCGTCGCCTGACTGGGTGTAATAGTCGGCGCGCACGTAAAGTTCACTTCTGCCCGAAACCCTAAAGCCGATCTTGGCGCCATAGGTGATTGCGTCGAATTTCGAGAGCCGCGTGTCGGAGGATGCATAGGCTGGAAGCGCCGCGCTGCTGACCAGGAAGGCACGATAAAAGTTCGCGGCGTTCTGGCGATAGAAGCGCACATTCGGTTCGATGTACCAGGCTTTGGCCAGATTGATCCGCTCCGAGGCTTCTACCGTGTGGGAGGATATGCCCCAGTCGTCGGTGAAATAGCGATAGCTCAGCTCGGTGACCGTGGGGCCGAAGGCCAGCTTGTTGTCCCAAAATAGGCTTTGGGTCTTGCGCCGTTCGGGCCGGTTTTCATAGAGGGTGCTGGTCGGTTCGCCGCTGGTCGGGTCCACGACCGAAATCACGCGATAGGGATCGGTTTGATAACCCTTCTGGGAATCGTAGGAGTAGTTCAGCGCCATGAGCCAGTTGCGGGTCATGACCTCGGTCAGGCCAAGCACAAAGCCAAGCTGGGTCTTGTGCCGCGTCGTGACCGGCTTGAACTGAGCATTCATCGCCGACAGGCCGGTGGGAACGCCGCCAAACGGAAACGAGGAATCAAATTCGCTGTTCAGGTCCAGGCTGATGGTGGTGTTGTCGCTGTTGAAGTTTTTGGCGGCACGCACATTGGCGGTGATCGACTGATAGTCTTCCTCGCGGGAGAAACCGGCGCCGCCGCCAATTGCGGAAATCCAGCCCAGGGGCTGTGACCATCCGGCCGTCAATGCCGCGCGATGGTCACGAAAGCCCTTGTCCATTGGCAGCGTATTGGGCGCGGTGGTGTATTGCCGGCCCAGCGCCGCGGACGCGACCTGGCCGGGCGACGGCGGCAACTGGATGACCGTGCTGCCGCCCGAAGCACTGGTGACCGTGGTGCTGGACCCCTGGGGCTTGAGCGGGGTGACGAAGGTTTGTGTGCGGTCCGAGGGAACCGCGCCGTTGGGCGTAGCGCCGGAAACTGCGTCGGCGACCGCACCCAAGGTCAGTTGCTGGCCGCGCGCGCCATGAATGGCCAGGTTGGCGGTCGGCTCTATCGCCTGCACCCGCCCGCCGGCCTCCTGGTAGATCAGCAGCGCGCCGTCGAATTCGGTATAGGCGATGCCCGGGCCGAAATTGTCACGGCCCTTCTTGTCCAATCCATAAAAGTCCTGCGCGGCCGCGCTGTTCTCGCAGCTGGCGGCGGTGGCGATCAGAAGTGTCGCAGAGATGGCCGAGATCGCGCGGCCAACGCGCCCAGCCTTGCGCCGTTTCAATTGCAACCGCAGCCCCCGCCGGCGAAACCGCGGCCGCCGCTGGAAGCTTCCTTGCTGAAATAGACATGCTCGTCGGCCGCCGTTTGCAGCGGGTAGGGGACAAGCTGCATTTCGGGGCGGGCCATCAGGTCTTTTTCCCAGGGCCGCGGGCCGATTGCCGTGCAGGCGGTGCACGCGGCGGCCGCGACAAGAGCGGTCACCAGGAACGCTCCGTTGATGATCTTCATCTCACGGCGCCTTCTGATGAAGCAGGGATACAACATCGGCCAGATAGGCATTCTTATTGCCGATCTCGAATCCGCTATGGACCGAATGGACCTTGCCGTCACGGCCGATCAAAAAAGCAGTCGGCATGTCCTTGAAATTGAACTGCCGGGCGATGTCGCCCTTGGGGTCGTAGAGGATGTTGAGCTGGCCCCTGTCGGTTGCCAGAAATTCGTCGGCCTTTGCCCGGTCACGGTCGAGATTGACGGCCAGAATCACCAGGCCTTCGGCGCCGTAGGACGCCTGTATTTCGTTCATCCAGGGAAAGGAGAGATGGCAGGGCGTACACCAGGAGGCCCAGAAATCGAGGTACACAACCTTTCCGCGGTAGGGCGTCAGGTCCAGGCTGGCAGCGTGGGCAGGCGCAAAAACGCCCAGGAAGAGCAGCAGCGAAATCGCCATCTGCTGCAAAGGACGGCGATATCCAAGAAACACTGAGTTCTCCAACTCTCTCCCCGAACGCGGCTGCAGCCGAGATCGAGGCACATCCGCCCCTGTCGGACTTTTGGCACAAACTTCGGTGTAGAAGCCATCCCGAATAAGCAAGGTGGGGAAAAAGTAATTCTTGGAAATTTGATCCAGATCAAATTGCGCGAGGGCACGCTCTGCCCATGCCGGGCGCAGGCGCCAAGGCTCCCAGCGAGTCCTTTTTCTTATATGGGATTTATATTTTCGGTCTTGCCGGCCGACATCGAATTGCTACACCGCAACGCATAATTGTCTGCCTCCGAAATGGAGGCCGTCATGCTGGATGCAATCTTCCTGTGCGCGGGACTGGCGCTCTTCGCCGCCGCCATCGGGTACACCCTGATCTGCGAGAAACTGTGATGGGCGGCGATTACATCCTGGCCGCCATCGTGACGCTTGGCGTCCTTTTCTATCTCGTTTTCGCACTGATCCGTCCGGAGAAATTCTGATGACCGCGAATGGCTGGATTCAGATTGGCCTGTTCTGCCTGGCTATCATCGTCTGCGTGAAGCCGCTGGGGCTTTACATGGCCCGCCTGTTCGAGGGCGAGCGCACCTTCC
>JBBQBL010000012.1:0-23479 GCA_038317805.1 Micropepsales bacterium | reverse complement strand
GTCTGCGTCACGGTTGCCCGGAATGATGCTGCCGTCCGACAACTTCATCACAAGGGTAGGATCGTCCGCCCCCCGGTTGAGGTCGATCAACAACCGCGACCAGCGCCCCAGGAACGCGGGCGCACCCCAGGCGGCCGCAAGGGCGCGCGTGACCGCCGCCGCCCCGATGTCATGGGCGATGTGGGTGCCAAACAGGCCCTGGTCCAGCCCCAGTGAACCGAACCCTTCCGGCAGGGCGTTGGAGGCATGGTCGCACAGCAGCAGCAATTGGCTGTTTTTGCCCCCGGCGATGGCTTCAAAGGCGTTTTCCGTCATGCGGCCGCCATATAGGATCGGGATACGTTGACGGCCAAGCACTTTCGCGCGAGACAGACTGAAGATGCGTCGCACGACCCTCCTCCTGGCGGTGACTTTGGGCCTGTCGGCTCCTCTGACAGCATTACCCGCGCATGCCGCCTTCAAACTCTGCAACAAGACCGGCCAGCCTGTGCGCAGCGCCCTTGGCCGCTTCGACGGTACCAACTGGACCAGCGAAGGCTGGTGGACGGTTCCGCCCAAGAGCTGCACCGCCCTGCTGACCGGGCCGCTGCAGGGGCGCTTCTACTATCTCTATGCCACAGACGGCGGGGCGGGCATCTGGGAAGGCAAGACCAAGTTCTGCGTTGCCCCCGAGAAGCGCTTCAAGTCGGTGGGACGCGGCACCTGCGCCGCGCGCGGTTTCGACCGCCGCGGCTTCTTTGAAGTGGATACGGGCAAGAAGCCCGACTGGACACAAACTCTCTCGAATTAGGATTACCCATGCGCCGCCGCAGAAAAACGAAAATTCTGGCCACACTGGGTCCGGCGTCCAACACGCCGGAGAAGATGCGCGAGCTGTTTGATGCCGGCGTGGACGTCTTCCGCATCAATATGAGCCATACCAATCACGAGATGCTGGGCAAGATGCACCGCGATCTGCGCGCCCTGTCCGAGGAAGTGGGGAGGCCGGTTGGCATCCTGTGCGACCTGCAGGGCCCCAAGATCCGCCTGGGAAAATTGTGCGGCGGCCCGCGCATGCTGGTGGAAGGCGAACGCATCAAGCTGGTGCTGGGCGAAACCAGCGACAAGCCGGAGGAAATCCCGATCCCGCATGCGGAAATCTTCCAGGCCATCAAGCAGAAACATGCGCTGCTGATCGATGACGGCAAGGTGCGCCTGCGCCTGCTGCGCAAGGCCGACACCTTCGCCGAAGCGGTGGTGGAAGTGGCGGGCGAGATCAAGGACCGCAAGGGCGTCAACATGCCCGACACCTTGCTTCCCATGTCGGCCATGACGCCCAAGGACCGCAGCGACCTGGATGCGGCGCTGGAACTGGGCGTGGACTGGATCGCATTGAGTTTCGTGCAGCGCCCCGAAGACGTGGCCGAACTGAAGAAGATCGTGGCGGGCCGGGCCGGCGTGCTGGCCAAGATTGAAAAGCCCAAGGCGCTTGCCTCGCTGGCCGGAATCCTGGAACTGGCCGACGCCCTGATGGTGGCGCGCGGCGATCTGGGCGTGGAAATGCCGCTGGAGCGCGTGCCCGGCCTTCAGAAGCAGATCACCCGCGCCGCCCGCAAGGCCGGCAAGCCGGTGGTGGTGGCCACCCAGATGCTGGAATCCATGATTCTGTCGCCCATGCCGACCCGCGCCGAAGTCTCGGACGTGGCGACGGCGGTGTTCGACGGCGCCGATGCGGTGATGCTGTCGGCGGAATCGGCGTCGGGCTCCTATCCGGTGGAAGCGGTGCAGACCATGGACCGCATTGCCTGCGCCATCGAGGATGACGAGCTGTACCACTCCATCATCGAGGCCCAGCGCGGCACGCCGGAAAAAACCACGCCCGACGCCATCATGGCGGCGGTGCATGAAGTGACCCAGACC
Source organism: Micropepsales bacterium (assembly GCA_038317805.1). Classification (GTDB taxonomy): domain Bacteria; phylum Pseudomonadota; class Alphaproteobacteria; order Micropepsales; family Micropepsaceae; genus Rhizomicrobium. The sequence continues at coordinate 21,580 of JBBQBL010000012.1, read as the reverse complement.
ATCGAGGCGCGCGCCATTGTGTGCTGGACCAAGTCGGGCATTACCGCCTTGCGCGCGGCGCGCGAACGTTCCGCCGCGCCGATCATCGCGCCAACCCCCAGCATGGAGACGGCGCGACGGCTGTCGCTGGTATGGGGCGTCCACAGCGTCATCACCGAGGATATCCGCGACTTTGACGACATGGTGAAGCGCGCCAGCCAGATCGCGCGCCAGGAAGGTTTCGCCCAGGCCGGGGAGCGCATCGTCATCACCGCCGGCGTGCCGCTGGGCACCACCGGCGCCACCAACATGCTGCGCGTGGCGTTCGTGACGGATGAAGACTGAGCTTTCACCCTTCGACAAGCTCAGGGTGAGGAGAGCACAATTCCTCATGCTGAGCCCGTCGAAGCAAGAGCGGCTTTAGCTCGTCAGGTCGCAGCTCGGCATCTTGAAATCGTCGGCGACGCGCTGGGGCGTATAGGTGAACTTGTAGGCCGTGCTGACATATTTCTGCGCCTTGGAACTGTGTTCCAGGATCTTGTAGGTGTCGGTGCGGGGCCAGAATTGCCCGCCGACAGTCTCCACGCCCAGGGTCAGGATATCGCCGTTCAGCTTCCAGCGGCCTTCCTGGATATCGTCCTTCGGCGGCTTGCCCTTGATGCAGACGCGATACTCGCCGCGCCAGGTGCCATCGGCGCGCATGCGGTCGATATACATGGCGGACTTGTCGTCGGGCTGGCCTTGGCCGAACCAGGTGCCCACCATATACGAGGGCGCGGCCTGCGCCTGCATCGCCGACAGCAGAAGAACGGCGGCCAGCCAGCGCATCGCTTAAATGTCCCGTCCCTCGACGCTCTGGGTCAGTTCGCGAATCTTGTGGGTCGCACCTTCCAGTTGCGGGTCCAGTTCCAGCGCACGGCGATACAGCTTCAGCGCGCCGACCTTGTCGCCGTAATCCTGCAGCATGTCGCCCAGTTCATTGAGCGCGTTGAAATGGCGCGGATTGAGCAGCACCACTTTCTGCAACGAGACCAGCGCGGCGGTGTCGTCGCCATCGGCCTGCTCCATCCCGGCGCGGGCGTGCCAGCCTTCGGCATAGTTGGGCGCGATTGTTGTGACCGCTTCCAGCAGTTTCTTGGCGGTCTTGTTGTCGGCGGTGGCCAGCGCGGCATTGGCGCGGGTCATCAGCAAATCCACGCTGGGGCTGCCCGATGCGCGGAACATGGCGATCAGCTTCTGCTCGATGGGATGGGCGTCTTCGGGATTTTCCGCCTTTTTGAGCTGGGCGAAAAGCTGCTCTTCGCTGGTCGCTTTGGGCGCGGGCGCGGCCGGCGCGGCCAAGGCAGCACCGGACATAAGCCACAGGGACAGGACAAGTGCGGAGCGCATGTCCGCCAGCTTAGTGCGCCTTTTGCGGCAATTCCAGATTGGCCGGTTTGACGCCGCTTTCGGCCCAATCCAGCAGTTCCGCCAGGTGCAGGATAGGCTGCAACTTGCCCGCCCCCGCTGCCAGGTGCTGCAGGCAGCCGATATTGCCGCTGACCAGCACATCGGGTTCCGCCGCCGCGATGTGCGCGAGCTTGCGGGCGCGAAGCTGGCTGGACAGTTCCGGCTGCAGGATGGAATAGGTGCCGGCCGAGCCGCAGCACAGATGGCTTTCGGCAAAGGGCGTGACGATGAAGCCGGCAGCTTCCAGCATCGCCTCGCCCACCCCGTTCAGCTTCAGGCTGTTCTGCAGGCTGCAGGCGGGATGATAGGCGACGCGCAGGGCGCGTGACGGGGTCACGGTCATGGGCGTGCACAGCTCGGCAAAGTCGCGGGCGGCGGCGGCGAACCGGGCGGCGCGCGGTTCCCAGACCGGATCGCCGGCGAACTGGTGGGCATAATCCTTCAATTGCGACGAGCAGCCGGTGGCGGTGATCAGCACGCCGTCATACTGGCCCTGTTCGAAGGCGATGATCGCCTTCTTGGCCCATTCCTGGGACTCATGTTCGCGGCCCATGTGATGGGGCAGCGCGCCGCAACAGCCGGCGCCGTCCAGCGCCACCAGCTCGATGCCGCGCCGCGCCAGCACCCGGCCCACCGCGCCGTCGATCTGCGGCGCCAGCGCGCCCTGCACGCAGCCGGGCATGATGGCGATGCGCTGCTTGACGACAGCCGGCTTGGGGAAATGCGTCGGCTCCGGGCCCTGCGGCCTGGCGGACAGACCGATGCGCGCCATGGCGCCCAGCCGGCCCGGCAACAGCATCACGATAGGCGCGCCGATCTTGGTCATCAGCAAGCCGATGCGCACCAGCGCCGGGCGGGTCATCACCTTGGCGATCATCCAGCGCAGCAGCCGGTCGCCCAGCGGGCGCTTGTAATGTTCCTGGATGTGGCTGCGCGCCTGGTCCACCAGCCGCTGGTAATTCACGCTGGAAGGACAGGCCGTCTTGCAGTTCAGGCAGGACAGGCAGCGATCGATGTGATGCACCTGTTCCTTGGTCGGAGCGCCGCCCTTTTCCAGCATGTCCTTCATCAACACGATGCGGCCGCGCGGGCTGTCACGCTCGTCGCCCAGCATCACATAGGTGGGACAGGTGGCGGTGCAGATGCCGCAATGAACGCAGCGGCGCACCGCGGCGGCGGCAGGACCGACCTGCGGATCGGCGAGTTGTTCGGGCGTGAAGGCGAGTTTCATGCCAGCCTTCCGGGATTGAAAAGGGACAAGGGATCGAAAGCGGCCTTCACGGCGCGGCCCACATCGGCCAGCGCCTTGGGCTGCGGCGCATAAAGGCCCAGGGCGGCGCGGGCGTCGGTGCCCGCACGCAGCAGCATGGCCTGGCCTTTGACGGACGCGGCGATGGCGCGGACGCGGCTCGCATCATGTGCAGGCGCGGCCGCCCAGATCACGCCGCCGGCCCAGTCACCCAGCCAGTGCTGGACGTTCAATTCTTTCACCACGCGCGGCGCGTCGGACGGCGCGATCATCACGCGCCAGACATGGCCGGGCAGATCGGCGAATTTCTCACCGTTGCCGATGGCGGCGAACGGATCGCTGTCGATGCGGCTTGCGGCATTGCCCAGAAGACCGTGCGCCATGGCGAGTTTTTCTTCCAGCGGCTTGGCCGCGCCCTCCAGACGGATCAACGCCGCGCCCTGGCCCACGCTGGGCATCATGCTGCCCGGCAGATAGGCCAGGCCCGCCGGCTCCAGCGCGCTGTGGGCGATCTTGCGCAAGGCGGCGAAGCCAACTTCGGGCGTGACATCGGCCAGGCACAGAACGGCGAAGAATTGCGGCCGGGGATAAACGCGAAAGGTGAGCTCGGTCAGCACCGACAAGGTGCCGTATGCGCCGCACACCAGCTTGGGCAAATCGAAGCCGGTGACATTCTTCACTACCTTGGCGCCGCCGCGGTATGTTTCGCCCAGACCATTGATGGCGCGGAAGGCCAGCAGGGAATCGCGCGCGCCGCCATGGCGCAAACGGCCCGAACCGCTGGCATCGGCAGATGCCGCACCGCCCAAGGTGGCAATGCCATTGGAACCCAAAAGCCGCGACCAGTCGGCGGGATCAAACCCCAGACGCTGGTTCTTCTCGCCCAGCACGGCAGCGATTTCCGCCAGCGGGGTCGCGGGGGCGGCCGTGATGATCAGCTCCGCCGGCTCGTATTTGATGACGCCCGACAGGCCCGAGACATCCAGCACGGGCAAATTGTCTGACGGCTTGCCCACCTCGCGGCGGGTGCCGCCGGCCACGATCTCGAACGGCGATCTGGTTTCGCGCGCTGTGCGCACGAAGTCCGCAACCTGGGATTCTGTGACCGCCTTTTCCATCAGTAGCGCGGCAGATGCGGATGCGGCAGCTGGGCGCCGTGAACATGGATGTGCCCCTGCTCCACGCAGGCCGACAGCATGGGAAATACCTTGCCCGGGTTGAACAGCCCGCCGACATCGAAGGCGCATTTCACCCGGCCCTGCAGCGCCAGCTCTTCGGGCGTGAACATGTCGGGCATCAGATCGCGCTTTTCCACGCCCACGCCATGCTCGCCAGACAGCACGCCGCCGACCTTGACGCACAGGCGCAGGATATCGGCGCCGAATTCCTCGGCCCGCTCGAATTCGCCCGGCTTCATGATGTCGAAGATGATCAGGGGGTGCAGGTTGCCGTCGCCGGCGTGAAACACATTGCAGAATCCCAGGCCGTAATGTTCGGACAGCTTGGCCATCTCGTCCAGCACGTAAGGAAGCGCATGGCGCGGAATGGTGCCGTCCATGCAGATCATGTCGGGCGCCAGCTTGCCCATGGCGGCAAAGGCGGCTTTGCGGCCCGACCAGATGCGGACGCGCTGTTTCTCGTCGGTGGCTTCCACCGTCTTGCCGCCGCATTCGGCGACGATCGCGGTGACGCGGGCAATGGCGTGGGAGACATCGGCCTCCACGCCATCGGCGTCAATGATCAGAATGGCTTCGGCGCCCTTGGGATAGCCGGGCTGGTTGTAGCTTTCGATCGCTTCGGCGGCGCGGCCGTCCATGAACTCCATCGCGGCCGGCACCACGCCATCGGCGATGACCGCGGCGACGCAGGCGCCGGCCGCGCTGACCGTGTCGAAGCTGGCCATCAGGGTGCGGGTGACCGGCGGCTTGCGCAGTATCTTCACCACCACTTCCACAACCACCCCGAGCAGACCTTCGGAGCCGGTGACCAGGCCCATGATGTCGAGCCCACCCTGGGCGCCGCACTTGCCGCCAAGCGTCACGATATCGCCGCCCGGCAGCACCATGGTGACGCCCAGCAGGTTGTTGGTGGTCAGGCCATATTTCAGGCAGTGCAGTCCGCCGGAATTCTCCGCCACATTGCCGCCGATACTGCAGGCGACCTGGCTGGAAGGATCAGGCGCGTAATAGAAGCCATTGGCTTCCACCGCCTTGGTGATGTTCAGGTTGGTGACGCCGGGCTCGACGGTGACGCAGCCATTTTCGTAATCGATATCCAGGATGCGCTTCATGCGCCCCAGGCCGATCAGGATGCCATCTTCGCGCGGCAGCGCCCCGCCCGACAGTGAGGTGCCCGAACCGCGCGGCACGATGGGCACGCCTTCCGACTGCGCATATTTCAGGATCTCGCTGACCTGCTCGCGCGTGGACGGCAACACGCAGACCAAAGGCGTCTGGTGATAGGCGCTGAGGGCATCGGAATCGAAGGTCGCCAGGCCGGACTTATCGGCCACCACGCCATCGGGCACGATGGCTTGCAGCGCGGCGACGATCTCGGCGCGGCGGGCGACTATCTTGGAATCGGTCGGAGGAAGAAGCATGCGCCTGTCTTTCGGGGGCGCAGTATCGCTTAACCCTGGCGGGCTTTGAACCGCGGATTCTTCTTGTTGATCACGTAGACGCGACCCTTGCGGCGGATGACGCGGCAGTCCTTGTCACGCTTCTTGAGCGACCGGAGGGAGTTGCGAACCTTCATGACACTGCCTTTTTTGAAGCCAATTCGGCCCAAAAGGCCGTCTTCCGCGAGAGGCGCGGAAACTATGCAAGGGGCCTACCCCTGTCAACCCGGCAAATAGGGGCAAAAAAGGCGGTTTTCCGCCAAAAAACGCTGCAAAACCGTGTAGGCTGTGGGTATGACGCGCCCCATGAGCCCTTTCACCGGCCTGCAGCGGCTGACCGCCCTGTGCGGCACCCTGATTGTGGTGGCCTGCGCCACCACCGCGCCCAAGCCCACCCCGCCGCTCCGGCCCTCGGTCTCCATTCCTATCGCCCCCCTGCCGGGCCGGCCCAGTTCCGGGGACCCCAAGTTCGACGCCTTCCTGGAACAGGCCCGCATCACGGCCCTGGGCGAGGGGATCACGGCGGCGACATTCGACAGCGCCACGGCGGGCCTGCGCCCCATTGCCAGCATCGCCGCCATGAACGCCAACCAGCCGGAATTCTCCAAGCCGGTCTGGGCGTATCTGGATTCGGCGGTGTCGGCGCGGCGGGTGAAAGATGCCCAACTGATGCTGGCGCGCTATGGCGATGTGCTGGCGAAGATCGAAGCCAGCAGCGGCGTGCCGAAGGAAATCCTGGTCGCGGTCTGGGGCATGGAGACAGATTACGGCGCCGACAATGGCAGCATGAACCTGTTCGCCGCGCTGGCGACATTGGCCTATGACGGGCCGCGCGCGGATTTTGCCAGGCCGGAATTCTTCGCAGCGCTGAAAATCTATCAGCAACAGCACTATCCGGTCAGTCAGATGGTTTCGAGCTGGGCCGGTGCTTTCGGCCAGACCCAGTTCACGCCCACCACCTTCCTGAAATACGCCACCGACGGCGATGGCGATGGCCAAATCGATCTGTGGCGGTCCGCGCCCGATGCGCTGGCGTCCGCGGCGCGGCTGCTGGCAGACCAGGGGTGGCAGGCGGGACAGCCCTGGGGCCTTGAAGTGAAACTGCCCGCGGGCTTTGCCTATGAAGATGCCGACACCGACACCCAGAAGCCGCTCAGTGAATGGCGGGCGCGCGGCGTCAGGGCGATAGGCGGCACAAGCCTGCCAAGGGGCGCTGACAGCGCAGCGATCTACCTGCCCGCCGGCGCACATGGTCCGGCTTTCATGCTGTTTCCCAATTTCAACGTCATCCTGAAATACAACAATGCCGCCAGCTATGCGTTGGCGGTGGCGCTGCTCGCCGACCGCATGGCCGGTGGCGATGGGGTGAAACATTCCTGGCCGCGCGGCGAGCGCGCCCTGTCGCGCAACGAACGCATCAGCTTCCAGGCGGACCTCAACAAGGCCGGCTTTGATTGCGGCACACCCGATGGTGTTTTGGGCCGCAAGACCCGCAGCGCCCTGCGCCAATACCAGAAGGCGCATGGATTGCCGGCCGACGGCTTTCCCACTGCCGCGCTGCTGGACGCGCTGGAAAAAGACGCCGCGAAGAATCCCTAGGCTCACCCTTCGACAAGCTCAGGGTGAGGATATCCTCATGCTGAGCCCGTCGAAGCATGAGGATCAGCGAATCTTCTTGAAGCGGATCTGACTGGTGTCGCTGCGGCCATCGGCATCCACCACCGTCACCCGCGCCAGGCCCTCGCCCTGCGGCGTGTACAGCGCCGGCGCGAAGCGGTCGAAGCTGCCCAGCGGCGCGCCATTGATCAGCCAGGTCAGGGGCGCGCGGCCACCATCGGCCTTCAATTGCAGCGCGGAGTCTTTTGATTTCGCATCAGGCAAAGGCACCACTGCGCCATTGGGCGGAAAGGCGATGGCCGGCGGCGGCAGTTCGGCCACCTGCACTTGCGACGCGGGCGCGACTGCACGGGTGAAATTGCGCAAATTGGGAGGCAATTCATCGGTGCCGCGCACAATCAGTGCGCCGGCCGGAACCGGCGGCGCGGACCGGCGATCGGGCGGCAGCAGACCGAACATCTTGAGCAGAACCGGCGCACCGGCTTCGCGCCCGACATGGCCGGGACGCGGCGTGCCGTCGGCGCGGCCGACCCAGACCGCCACGGTGTAGTCGTTGGAAAAGCCCACTGCCCAGGCATCGCGGAAGCCGTAAGAGGTGCCGGTCTTGAAGCCGATGGTGCGCTTCTTCAAAAGCCCCTGCCCCATCGCCCAGCCATCGGGCAACGCGACGCCATCCAGCACCTCGCGCAGGTACCAGGCGGCCACCGGACCGAACAACCGATGTGTGGGCGCATCGGGCGTATCCTTGATGACGCGCAAACCCTGCGCCGTACCGCCTTCGGCAATGCCTGCATAGAGCATGGCGATGTCGGACAGCGAGATGCCCAAGCCCCCAAGCGCCACCGGCAAGCTGGGCGCATCACGAGTGGGAAAGGCCAGATGCGCGCCGGCATTCTGCAAGCTGAGCGTGAAAGCCAGCGGACCGACCCGGTCCAGCACCATCACGGCCGGAATGTTCAGCGACATCTGCAGCGCATCGCGCGCCGTCACCGCCCCCTGGAACTGGCCGTCGAAATCCTTGGGGGCGTAATCGCCAAAGGTGGTGGGCGCGTCTTCCATCCGGCTGGCCGGATGCAGGACAAGGGCGTCGAACGCCAACCCATAGATGAATGGCTTGAGCGCCGAGCCTGGCGAGCGCGCCCGCGCCGCCAAGTCCACCTGCCCCGATTTGCCCCAGTAATCCGTGCCGCCGACATAGGCGACGATATTGCGGCTCTTGTTCTCGACAACCACGAGGCTGATGTCGGCGCCGTCGTCATAGTAGGCGCGCTCCTGCTTTGCCAGCCGTTCGGCCGCGCCCTGGATGCTGGCATCCAACGTCGTAACGATGCGCAGCGCCTTGTGTTTCAAGACCAGGCGCTGCGCCAGGTGCGGCGCGCCCATCGGCATGGGCTGGCGGGCAAAGGGCACACCTTCCTTCATGGCGGTGGCGGCGTCGCCGGAACTGATAATGCCTTCGTCCACCATGCGGCGCAGGACCTTGTCGCGGCCGGCCAGGGCGCGCCTGGCATGGCGATCGGGCCGCTGTTTCACCGGCGATTGGGGCAGCGCCACCAGCAACGCGCTTTCCGCCAGATCAAGACCCGCCGGTTCCTTGCCGAAATAAGAAAGCGACGCGGCACGCGCCCCTTCCAGATTGCCGCCCATCGGCGCCAGGGTCAGGTACAGCGACAGGATTTCGTCCTTGGAATAGCGCTCTTCCAGCTGCGCGGCGCGGACCATCTGGATCAGCTTGCCGCCGACACCGTGGCCATGCGGCTCCAGCAGACGCGCCACCTGCATGGTGAGGGTCGAGCCGCCCGAGACGATGTGACCGGCATGGGCGAACTGGAACGCCGCACGCAGCATGGCCGGCGGGTCTACGCCCCAATGGCGTTCAAAGCGCTTGTCTTCATAAGCCTTGAGCATGGCCAGATAACGCGGCCCCACCTGGTCCGATGTGGTCTTGATGCGCAAGGCGCCATCCGCGCTGAGGAACGCGCGCAACAGGCTGCCGTCCTTGGCCGTGACTTCCGGCGACAGGGTGGTGGCGCGGGTCATGTCCGGCGGTAAGGCCAGATCAGCCAAGGTCACAAGTCCGAGCAGCGCCGCGGCGACGCGGACCCGGACAAGCCAGCGCGGCGGCTTATCGCTCATTGCCCGATATTCAGCTCGCCCATTGCGGTGCGCGCCCGGATCGCCGGCGCATACATGTCCTCGGCCCAGGCGGCAGGCAGCGCGAAATGGCCCACCGATACGGCGCGCGCAATATAGGCGACATGGAAGGCCGGCGTCGGCTCCGGCCCCTTGCGGTTGACGGGGCGGTAGCGCTCGCCGATGTCGAAGGCCGCGACGAAGCGGTCGTCACGTGCATCCTGCATGTTGGCGTCAGTCAAGGCGCCGACAAAGGGATAGGCCTTGGCATCGTCGCCCTTCAGCGGCTGCTCGATCTCCAAACCGGCGGGCAACAGATCGATCACGCCCATCTGGTGATAGAGATTGTTGGGCATCTGGCCCGACAGCACCACGATCACCCGGTCATTCTGGTGCAGCGAACCCACGTCTGCGGGCGCGCCGGACATGGTCCAGACGCTTTTGGACAAGGTGAAGCCGTTGGCGATGGCGGGCAGCGCCGCATTGGGCGTGCCGCTGGCGGCGGTGGAGCGCCACACACCGGCATCGCCCTTGTTGGCCAAGGTCACGCCGGCATCCAGTTGCGCCAAGGTCGGGGTCAACCGCACCGCGCCATCACGCGGCGCGGCCGGCGCACCATTGACGGTGATGTTGAGCGGCAGCTTCTGGCGGGTCAGGGCATAGGCGGCGCGCAGCATCCACCCCTTTTCCTGGGTGGTGGTGTCTTCGATCCTGGTGTTCAGTGATTTCACTTTGTCCAGAAGTTGCGGCACCAGGTCGGCCTTGCCGTTCTCGGCCGCCAGCGCCAGCGCGCCCGACAGGTCGCGCAGCAACGAGCCATAGACATCGTGCGGATAGGTGGCGGGATTGGCGGCCATGATGATGTCGCGTGCGCGGCGAAAGCCATATTCCGCGCGACTCCGGTCACCGGTCATCGACGCCGCCGCGCCGGTCAGCGCCGCCGCCAGGCCCGACTTCATCGCGCCGACCTTGGTATCGCTGAAGTAGCGCAGGTCCGAGACATTGGCCTGGCCGTTTGCCGCCAGCACATAAAAGGCATAGGCGCGGGCGATATCGTCACTGCCGTCGGCGGCGCCGCTGGTCTTCAGCCAGTTGGTGCCGCGCTTCATCGCATCATTGGGCACGACAAAGCCCTTGGCCTTGGCCTGGAACAGGAAGTCCATGGCATAGACGCTGAGGAAGCTGTCGGCATCGCTGCCCGGCCCCCACATGCCGAAATTGCCGGCATAATTCTGCATGTCCAGCACCTGGTCCACCGCTGTCTGGATGCGCGGACGCAGCGCATTGTCCTTGGGCAGGCCCGCCAGATCGGCGACGTCGTTGAACAGCAGCAAGGGCTGGGCGCGGCTGGTGGTCTGCTCGATACAGCCATAGGGATACTTGTCCAGCCACTTGAGCAGGCCCGCGACATTGTTATAGCCATGCGCCGCCGACACGCTGATGGTGACGCTGGCGGTCGAACCGACCAGGTCAGAGATCAGGCCCCGGTTGGCGACATAAGTCGCGCCCGCCGGCATCGGCAGTTCCTCTTCCCGCGCCACGTCCAGTTGCGCCGCCCGCACCTGGATCGGCCAGCCATGCGAAACATGGAAGCCGTTCGGCCCTTTCACATCCAGGGTGATGCCCGCGATACCCAGTCCAGCCCCGCGCAACTGCACCGGCACCAGCGCGCGTTGGCCGCGCTTCAATGTCTGGTTCACCACCGTCTGCGCCCCGCTTGCCAGCGATACCGGTCCACGGGTCTGGATGGTGGCGACATAGGCGCCGGGTCCACCCTCGACATTGTCCAGGTTCAGCGCCGCCCCGATGGAATCGCCGGGCGACAGGAAGCGCGGCAGCACCAGATCGGCCACCACCGGATCGCGCACCACCAGCATGCGGTCGGCATGGCCCAGCTTGTTCGCACTCCAGGCCACCGCCATCAGGCGCAGCGAGCCATTAAAGTCCGGCACGTCGAGCGCGATGTTGGCGACGCCGCCCGCACCCAGCTTCACCAATCCGCTGAACAGCGCCACGGTCCTTTGCGGCACCACGGCAAGGCCGCGGCCGCCAAAGCCGTCGCCGCCCTGTTCCATCGCACCGACGGCGCCCTTTTCCACCCGGATCAAGCGGCCGTAATCGTCACGCATCAAGACGCCAAGCCGCCGCTTGCCGAAATAGTATTCGACCGGATCGGGCGACTTGAAGTCGGTGAGTTGCAGAATGCCCTCATCCACCGCCGCCAGGGTGACATAGGCCTCATCGCTGCCCGCACCCTGCACGGTGACGGGGATGGTCACTTTCTGGCGCGGCAATATCTTGGGCGCGCCACCGATGGCAACGTTCAGAGTGCGCGGACCATTGTCCACGCCCAGCCAGGCCACGCCGATGCTGCGCACCGGCTCGCGGCCTTTCAGGTCCGCCAGCGGCCGGTAATCGGTCACCAGCACATAGGCGCCGGCGCCCCATTCGGCCAAAACGGGAATGTCCACGCTGGTGCCGCTGGCCGGCGCATCGATCAGCCTGGAGGAAAAGACGCGGTCGCCCGCCACCACCACCAGCGCCTTGCCGTTGCCGTCGGGCTTGATGCGCACATGCGCCACCGAACCGGGCGCATAGCTGGGCTTGTCGGCAGCAACGGGAATGCGATCGGGCCGGTCGCCGGCGCTGGACGCGGACCAGCCCGAATAGAAGCGATAGGACGACGCCGCGCCGGTCTTGGGATCGCTGATGGTGAGGCGATAGGTGCCATAGGGCATGGCCTGTTCCAGCCGCGCGCTGCTTCCTGCGCCGATGCTCAGGCTGCTGCTGGACACCAAACGGTCGCGGGTGGTGGGCTGGTATTTCCATTCGCCATTGGTCTGGAACCACTGATAGGTGGTGTTCTCCCGCACCCAGCTGAAGGTCAACCCGTTCAGGGCAATGCGCTTGCCCTCGCCGTCCACGGCGATGACTTCGAACCCGGCGCGGGCATTTTCCGCCACCTGGCCGCCGTCGAACACCGGACGGATGCCGATCGCCGAGTCATGGGTGCGGATGGGAATGATGACCGACTTGTCGGTGGTGCGCCCGCCCGGCTCATGGATGGAGATGCGGACGGTGGCCTTCAGCGGCAAGGTGGTGTCGGCCAGCGCCCCGGTATTACCGGTGACATTGGTGATGCCGCTCGCGTCGGTGGCGGGCACGGTGAGGTCCACCTTGGTTTCCGAGAAACTGTCATCCACCCGGCCGAACTGGAAGCCGTGATATTGCGGATAGGGATTGTTGTCGGCGGCGATGGTCGCCTCGCCATCTCCTGACAATTCACCTGCCGGCGCACCGTACAGGAAGCTCGCATCGACCCGGACATGGAAATCCCCGCCCGGCTTGATGCTCTTGTCCAGCGCCGCCACGTTCACTTTCAGGCGCTGTGGCACGAAGTCGGCGACATCGAACTGCACCCGGCCAACAGCCGGCGCCTTGGGATCGATGAAGGCGGCGATCTGCCAGCGGCCATGCGGCGCGCTTTGCGAAAGCTTCAGAGTCCAGGCGGCGCTGCCGGCGGCAAGTTTGTCGCCCGCCACGGTGATGCGGCCCACTTCCAATCCATCTGGGCGCTGCGCCACGAGGGTCAGCGGCGCGGTGATGGCCGCGCCGATGCGGTCGCGCAGCATGGCCACCGCTTGCACCGTCTCGCCGGGGCGATAGATGCCGCGCTCGGTATAAAGCCAGGCATCCACCGGTCCGGGTGACGAGCGGCCGCCCACGCCGCGATCGGTCAGATCGAAGGCCGAACGCCGCAAATCCAGGAACGCAAAATCTCCGCCGGGGCCATACGCCATCACCATCACCGGCTCGTCGCCGCCCGTGGCCTTGAACAGGCCGGCATCGAAATCGGCGCGGCCGTTGCCGTCGGTGGTGACGGAGGCCAGTTCGTTGTTGTTGTGGGCGATGAGAGTCAGCTTGACGCTGCTCAGCGGCGTGGCGCGGTTGTAGGAGCGTGCGAACACCGTCAAGCCGGAACCGGTGGCGGCATTGGCGCTGGTGAAGCTGGTCAGAGCCATGTCGCTGTCCACCACCCATTGCATGGCCAGCTCGCCCGAATTGTCGTCGTCATTGGCGGGCTTCTTGGCGGCATCCTGCGCCACGATCACATAGGCGCCGGGCTTCTGGCCCTTGATCAGGTCGTGGATGGGGATCAGCGTGACGACGCTGTCATTCTTGACATTGTCGACCGACAACGTGCCCTGCCAGATCAGCTTGCCCTGGTTGTCCTGAAGCTGCTTGGCGTCCCAGCCATAAAGCGTGGTGTTGTCCACCGTGCCGGTCTCGATCTGGGAAAGCAGGCGGTCGCCCACCCGGATCACCTTCAAAGCGAGCTTGTCGATATTCACGGTGGTGACCGGCACCCCCGCCGCATTGTCGCGCGGCAGGATGATGCCGCCATTGAACCGCACCAGCGCCGGCTTGTCGCGCAGCTCGACCGGCACGGTCTCCTCTTCGGTCAGCTTGTCGCCGCCGGCGGAGGGAAAGCCGGTCTTCAGGGTGACGTTGTAGGTCTTGTCGAACGCCATGCCCGCCAGGCACAGCCGCGTATCCACCACCCGCACCGCCACCTTCAGCGCCGGATCGATGGAGATATAGCCCTCGTAATGGGTGCGGCCGCTGGCATCCAAAGCGCGGGTGAAGACCAGGCAGGCTTCGGCCTGCGCCTTGGAGACATCCACATCCAGGCGGCGGAAGGCAAAATCCCTGGCTTCTTCGGGAGGGGCGCTGCCGGTGACGGTGCTGAAGCCGTTCTGCAGCCTTGCCAGCACGCCGGCATCCTTGGCGCCGCGCCCGCCCAGGAGGTAAGCGGTGACCAGAAGAACCACCAGAACAACGGCGACACCGCCCCCGATGATGAGCAAGAGCCGCTGATTTTTATTCATTGTCCGCCCCGGATTCTAGCGCGAGAAGCCTAGTGTAAGCAGGCGCGCGAATCGCGGCGGGACCATGACAAAGCGGTGAGTAGAATCACGCCTGCGAAAATAATTTTACGCCGGGCAGTCGAGACGGCGGTTGGCGAAGCGGCAGGTGCGGGTTTTGCTGCCTGCCGAATCATACAGGTCGATGGTCCAGCCATCGCCGCCGCGGGTCATCAGCAGGAAGCCGAAGCCGCCGACCGACAGTCCGTCCAGTACCTTGACGCCGGTATGGCCCAGGAACTGGGCGCCGCGCAGGTTCGTCGGGGTCACGTCCAGCTTGTCGCCGCCATTGCCCGCCACGATCTGGGGCGGCACGCCCTTGGTGTAGTTGATGCTCTCGAAGCTATGGATATGGCCCGAAAGCATCAGCTCGACGGGGCCCGGGATCAGGCCTGCGCCCCTGATGGCATTGAGGTTGGAGCCTTCCATCAGGGTGAGATTGCCGCCGATGGGAATACCCAGTGGACCAGTGATCGCCGCCCAGGTGGGCCGGTGATGGATCAACCAGATCGGTGCTTTCGCCTTGGCCAGCCCTGCCAATTCATTGGCATAGGTGCGGGCAACAGTGCGGTCCAGGTCGGTTTCGCCCGAGACGGCATCGTCCAGCACCGCCAGGGTCAGCGCGCCTGCTGACACGGTATAGAGCGGGTCATGCACCGTGCAGGGCTCGGCGACGCCAGGACCCTGCAGGCGTTCCCACCCCGCTCCGGCGCGGCTGCAGTCTTCGTGATTGCCGCGCACCAGCACGAGTGGCGCCGATGCCAGCAGTGGCGTGGCAGGCGTGTAGAAGTCCGCAGCCCAAGTGATCCAGTTGTCGCCCCAGGGCGAGCCGGCGCAGCCGGCATTGCCGGCCGGACAGGCGCTTTCGCGGTAGAGATAATCGCCGACATGGATGATCAGGTCGGGCTTGAGTCCGGCCGCGGCGGCGGCCAATTGCGGGAAAGGCCATTGGGCAGGATCGTTGCAGGCCTGCAGCGCCGCGCCCTTGATGCGGCAGCCGGTATCGCCCAGCACCAGGATGCGCTGGGGATCGGCCACCGGCACCGGCAAGGTGAGGCCCGCCACCGTGGCGCTGGCCGTGCCGGCAGGGATTGGCGCGGCACAGACGAGCGGGAAGTTTGCATTGGCCGGCGCGCGCACCGTCATCGGCGCATCGGCCGTGGGCGTGTGCAGGATGGGGCAAGCAGATTGATCGGTGACCAACCGCGCTTCATAGCCGGTGGCGGTGGCCTGCACCCAGGCGCTGTCGGCGGCATGGGCCGAAACGGGCACCAGAAGCAGAAGAGCAAGGAGCGCGCGCTTTTTCATGGCCGGGAGCCTACCCGCCCCCCAAGCGCTAGAACAACCGCTTGAAGGTGACTTTCCAGAAACGTCCGATGCCCGGCAGGGCGCCGAGATTGGCGTAGGTATCGGCGCCGGGGGTGAAATAGCGCTCGTCCCCCAGATTGTTCACATTCACATCACCTTCCCAAACATCCCATTGGGCAAAGCCGCTGGCATTGAGGGTGACATAGGACGGATAGAGGATGGGCGCCGGCACGGTCTGCTGGGTGTGGCCGACATAGGTGCCGCCGAAGGTCCCTCCCCACACTATGTTTTGAAGTGGGCCCCAGGACTGCGGGTCGCTGGTCCAGGTGAGATAGGGGCTGATCACGGCATGCGGCACCAGGGAATCTTCGTAATCGCCGCCACGTCCCGGCAGGCTGGAAAAATCGAACACGACATAGCTGCCGCCGAAGCCGTTCTGGGGCGCAACGCCATAGCTGCGCGCCGGCACATAGGAGAAGCTCTTGTCCGGGCCCTTGATGGTGGTGTGCTGCAGCGAACCCGCCAAAGTCATGCTGAGATTGGGGGTGACGACATAGCGCAACTCCAGCTCGGCGCCCTTGGCGCGTGTGCCGCGCACGCTGGTGATGCCGCCGCCCTGTACCAGCTGGGTCCGGTTCTGGACGTACCAGTCCAGGCTTCCCTGCAGGTGGTCATCCAGGGCGGTGAATTTCACGCCGGCTTCGTTCAGGAAACTGTTGGACAACCAGGCATTGCTGGTCAGCAAGCTGGTGGAAACCTGGCTGGCCTGGCCGATCTCCAGCGCCGAGGATTTGGCAGTGGTGACATAGGGAACAAGTCCCCAAGGCGTCTTGTAGGACAGCGACACCGAATATGTGAAACGCCCGTCATGGCCCCGCCCCGCGCCGGGCTCATAGGCCAGCACACCGGCATCCACCGAGCGCACGGTGTAATCGTCGTACCGCCCGCCAACGGTCAGATCGAGACTGTCGTCCCAGACAAGATCGCTGGTGACGAACACACCGGCGTCGGCGCTGTTGGTGCGCACGTCGTTTTCCCAACCCAGGCCCACCACACCGGCCGGATCCACATTGAACGGCGAGGCGATGATGTCATTGGCGGCAGCGCCTTGGCTGATATCGCGCCGGTCCAGGGCGATGACGCCGCTGTTGAAACTCTCCTTGCCGATGGCGTGGACGTAACGATACGAACCGCCTGCCACCGTTTGCGTTTTGAGCAAGCCGAAGTCGCGCTTCAGGTCATAGCGCAGTCGCGCCTCTCCGATCTGGGTGCGGTAGGAGCCGGGAAAGCCATACGAGACAAAACGGTCATTCTCCAGCGTATCGCCGAACAGCTGCAGGTGCAGGCTTTGGCCGTCGCCCAGGACCTTGGCCGCTTCCAGGACAACGGTGTGAGTGGCGGTGTCCGAGAAATCCACGCCCCTGGCGATATAGACGGTGCGCGGATCGATGGTGGTGGTGCCCAGGCCGGTGTCCAGCTTGTGCGCGGCATCGTTGCAGCCGGCGCAGGCCAGGGCCACGAATTTGGGATCGAAGAAATAAGGATTGCCGCCCAACTCGTTCAGGGTCAGGCGGCCATTGCCGTCGGCATCCTTCAGCGAGGTGTTGCGGCCGGTGATGTAGGTGCCGTTGTCGATCAGCGCCTGGGTCAGCCGGTTCCAGCCCGGCGTCTGCACGTCACCGCTTGAGTGGTAGTACATGTAGTCGGCGGCAAAGGACCAGTCGCCGTCGGCCAGGTTACCGGACAATTCCACCAGCTGATGGCTGGGATGGATGCCGCGATAGAAGCTGAAACTGTCATCCACCTCGCCATAGGCATGGATGCCGCCGCCCGTCCCCCCGATATCGACCGGCGCGCTGATCTGGGCAGTGAGGTTGCGCTTGGAATAGCTGCCATAGGTGACGGTGACTTCGCCGCCGGGCGCGTCACTGGCGGCGGTGGATTTGGGAATGAAGTTGACCAGTCCGCCGACCTTGCCCGCGCCATAGATGGGCGATGGCGGCCCGCGCAGGATTTCGATCCCGGCCGCGTCGCTGAGCGGTGTCGAATAGGTGCCGCGGTTTTCCGCCCGCTTGAAGCCACGGAAGTAATTCTCCGCCAGGGTGCCGCGCAGCGATACCGCACCTTCGACGCCGTAATAGCTGGCGGTGTAGGCCGATGGTGTGATGGCGGTCAGGTCGTTGACGCCGGTGATGCCGTACCGCGCCACGGTGGTGTCGCTGACCAGGGTGAGACTGCGCGGGGTTTCGATCAGCGGCTTGTCCAGCCCGAAGGCCGCCGCGTTCCCGCCGGCCTGCAGCAGGTGCACCGGATCGCCGGTCACCGTGACCGATTCCACATCCTGCGCCCGCGCAGGTACGGCGGCCGTCAACGCGGCCAGCCCCAACCAAACAATCAGTCTCATTCTCATGGCGCGTACATAGTCGTTCCCAGCCGAAATGCCATGTAACATTTTACGTCACTTGTCCAACAAGTGATACTTGTGGTCTCTCACTCTAGTTAGTGGATTGTTTCTAAAGAGATTTCTTCCAGCCAGCCGCAAGTTCTGCACTGGGGACAATCGCGGCACCGCTCATTTCCAGCGCCTGCAGGGCATGGTTATGAAGGTCCGGCTCATAAGCGGCACAGGCATCCGACGCGATGACGACATGAAAATCCCGCTCGAACCCGTCCCAGGCTGAGGACGCCACGCAGCATTCCGTGGTCAGGCCCGCCAGCACCAGCGTGTCTATGCCGTTTGCATGCAGCTGATCGGCCAGCCCGGTGCGGGCGAAGGCGCTGAAATGGGTCTTGGACACGATCGGTTCGCCGGCCTGCGGCTGGGGTCCGATAAAGTCCGCGCCGCCCGTGCCTTCCACGCACAGGTCCGGCGCGTCATCGCCGTTGCGCTGCTTGGCCTCGCGGATGATGCGGTTTTCGCCGCCCGGATGGGTGAGAAGGCGCACGAAAACGATCTTTACGCCGGCGGCGCGCGCCGCTTCGGCCAGGTTTTCGGCTTTCGCCACGGCGGCCTGCGGCGCCGTCATGTCCATGCCGCGCCGGGCCATCTCGCCGTCAGGGCTGCCGAAATCGACCTGGCAGTCGATGATGACCAATGCCGTACGGCCGGGTGCGATCCATTCCGGCTTCATGCGAAGGCCTTGCGCAGCGCGGGCAGGATCTCGCGTCCGGTGACGCGCAGGCCTTGCGCATAATCATCGAAGATGAACATCAACCCATCGATCTCGCAGCCCTTCAGGAAGGCTTCGATCTTGGCGGCGCAGGTGGCGGGCGCCCCCACCGCCGTCTGGGTCATGAAAGCGCCCTGCGCCCGCGCCGTCATGGCATTTCCTCCTTCGCCAGAGAGGGGCACGCCATAGCTTTGCAGCATGCCCAGCACGGCACCCTCGTCCAGGCCCTCTTTGTACGCCTGCGCGCGGGCCTCGGCTTGCGCATCGGTCGCGGCGGTGATCACGGTCATCATGCAATAAGTGCGGATGGGCTTGCCCAGTTCCGCTGCCAGCGCCTTGGCCCGGCGTGATGCTTCACGGATCTCGGCTTCGTCGCGGCCGCCGATGAAACAGCCATCGGCCTCGCGCACCGAAAACTCAAAACCGCGCTGGGACTGGCCGGCGCAGATCAGAAACGGCGGTTTCAAAGGCTTGGGTTCGCTGACGCAATCCTGGAAATCGAAATATTTGCCCTTGAAGGTCACACTGGGCTCGGTCCAGAGCCGCTTGACGATCCTGGTCCATTCTTCGGTCAGATCGTAGCGCGCATCATGGTCCAGTGAGGCATCCCAGGCATCCATCTGCTCGAACTCGCCGCGGTAGGCGCCGGCCACGATGTTGAGCCCGGCGAGGCCGCCGGAGATGTGATCCAGGGTCGCGATCATCTTCGCCGCCACCGCCGGATTGTGCAGGATCGTGTGGAGGGTGGCCCACACTTTCACCCGGCTGGTGATCGCGGCGATGCCCGCCAGCATGGTGACGGCTTCCAGGCTATGGCCCCAATGGCCGGTGTCGCCGCCAAAGCCGCGCCACTTGCCCATCGCCATCACAAAATCCAGGCCTTCCGCCTCGGCCAACAGCGCCGCTTCGCGGTTCTGTTCCCAGCCGCCGTCCAGCACCGGGGTATTGCGGCTGACGATCCAGCCACCATTCGCTATCGGCAAAAAGACGCCGAATTCCTTCATGCCCCGCTCCGGTGCGGGGGGCGCATGAAGGCGACCGCCAGCATGACGATCGCCACGGCGATGGACAGCGCGATGAAGAAGGGCAGGAAGCTGCCGGTATGGTCGCGCGTCAGGCCCGCCAGGGTCGGCGCCACCGCGCCGGCCGTCGCGATCAGGTTTACGGTGGAGAACAGCTCCAGGTACGGCCCGCGCCCGAAATAATCCAGCAGCAGGATGGTGGCGGCAAAGAAGGTCAGGCCGTAACCAATGCCGATGCCCGCGGCATAGACCAGCATCATCGGCACATCGCGCGCCGTGCCCAGCGCCAACAGGCCCACAATCAGAAAGCCCAGCGACACCGCCAACAGGATCTTGGCATTGACGAAGCGGGTGAGGATGCCGCCCGCCAGCCGCGCCGCCGAATTCAGGAAGCCCTCGACGCTGAGCATGGAAATGGCGATGGCCGCGCCCACGCCATTCTGGGTCAGGTGCGCCACCGACACGGTGTTGGCGGTGATGCCGCAGAACAGGAAAGAAGCATAGGCGGCCGCGATGATCCAGAACTGGCGGGTCTGCAGCGCATCGCGCAGGGTCCAGCTTTCGATGGAGATGTCGGGATCGGCTTCCGCTTCGGCGCCGATATTGGTTTTGGCATCCACCAGCATTGCCGCCGCGATGCCGGTCAGCACCACCAGCCCGCCCGCCACCATCCAATAGTCGCGCCAGCCCAGATCGTGCCCCGCCACAAGCAAGTAGAGCAGCGGGCCCGCCACGCCCCCCAGCCCGCCGATGGTGAAGAACAGACCGATGGAAAAGGACGGCCGCGCGAACAGGCGCGACAACAGATAAGTGCCGGGCACCGAATCCAGCAGGGTGAAGCCCAGTCCCGCCAGCGAGGCGCCGGCGAAATACATGATCAGCCCGTCGGTGCGCGCCAGGCACAGAAAGGCCAGTCCCATCACCACCGATCCCGTCAGCAGGCAGGCGCGCACGCCGAAGCGGCGAATGAGCGTGGCGGGCACGGCGCTGGTGATGCCGTTGAACAGGCCCAGCAGGCCGAAGCCCGTGCCGGCCTCGGTCCAGCTCCAGTGCAGCTCGGCGACCATCGCCGGCAAGGCCAGGCCCAGTGAGGCATAGGTCGTGGCGGTGATGATGAAGAACAGGGCGCTCATCAAGCCCAGCGTCAGCCAGGCGCGCCCGCCGGTAACGGTCATCGCTTTTTTAACGGCCTTCCAACGTTCGTTTCATTTCGGCGGGGAAGTCGCCCAACACCTTCAACATTTCGGCGCGGGCGCGTTCCACGTCGCGGCTGGCGATGGCGTCGGCCAGGCCACGATGCTCGTTCAGGGCGGCGATGCCGTCGTCGGAAGACGGTCCGCGCATGGCATAGAGCCAATAGCGCGCGGTCTGGTGATGCAGGGTCACCACCATCTTGGCCAAGGCGCGGTTGTGGCTGGCGGTGGCGACGGCGACATGGAACGCTTCGTCCATTGCCGCCAGCGCGGCCTGGTCATTGTCATGGACGGCCGCTTCACCGTCATCGAGGGTCTCGCGGATGGCCTCGATCTCCGCCTCGCTGGCATTCTGAGCGGCAAGTCCGGCGCAATGGACTTCGACCAGGCAGCGCGCCTCAAAGGCTTCGCGCGCGCCCATCAGATCCAGCGGCGCCACCGAGGTACCGACCCGGGCGCGGCGCACCACCAGGCCTTCCAGCGCCAGGCGCGCCAGGGCTTCGCGAATGCCGGCCAGGCCGCCGCCATAACGGCGCGCCAGGAGATTCTCATCCAGCTGTTCGCCGGGGGCCAGGGCGCCGATGATGATGTCCACCAGGATGCGCTGATACAGGCGCGACTTCAAAAGCCGCGGCGACCATTCGTCCAGCCGTGCGCCGGCGTCGTTTTCGCGGGTATTTGCCATGCCCTACCTTCCAGGTGGGAGAATGGGGATGGCCCCCCGGAATGGCAAGTGCAGTCCATCTGAATACACCTCCCCCGCGCGCGTCAGCGCGCTTATACAGGGGAGGTCGCCGTAGCTGGGCCTCGCCCCTGCGATGGCGGGAGGGGGCAAAGTCAAATGAAGTTGATCTCAAAAACATAACCGGCACTGGGGCTTCCGGTGCCCTCGAAGCCGGGCGGGCCGACCCCCGCATC
>JBBQBL010000011.1:0-24281 GCA_038317805.1 Micropepsales bacterium | reverse complement strand
CAGCTCGGCGCGGATCTCGGCATTGCGATAGATCTCGCGAACCTGCTCGACATCCTCGGGGCGGCATTGCTGCACCACCGACAGGCGCATCTTCATGTCATGCGGCAGCCGGGTCAGGGCGGCGGGCACGATCTCGCTCAGGGCGCGGGCGCCCTGGCTGCCGCCAAATACCAGCAGGCGCAGCGGCCCGCCGGCTTCCGGCACATTGTAAGGTGTGGCCCACAGCGCCTCGACTTCCGGGCGCAGCGGATTGCCGGTCAGCACGACCTTGGAGGTATCGCTGGGCGCAAAGCGGGCGATTGGGAACGCGGCCGCCACCAGCCTGACCTTGTTCATCACCAGCCGGTTGGCGCGGCCGACCACGGCATTCTGCTCGATGATGGCGGTGGGCAGACGGGCCAGATTGGCCGCGACCATCACCGGCACGCTGGGATAGCCGCCAAAACCGACCACCGCATCGGGCTTCAGTTTCAGCAGCTTGGCGAAGGCGATGGCGATGCCGGCCGCGATCTTGAAGGGCGCGGCGATCGCGTTGAAGGGCGAGGACGGCACCGTCTCGATCCGGGCGCGCGGGAAGGCCGTGGCGTAATTGGCGAAACGGGAGTCGGTCATCACCACGATCTCGCAGCCGCGCTTGACCAGCTCGCCCGCCAGCGCCTGGGCGGGGAACAGATGCCCGCCGGTACCGCCTGCTGACAGGACAACCAGGCTCATGCCCGCACCATGAAGAAGGTGGGATCATCGCGCGTGGCCACGCGAATGTTGGGACGCTGGCGGGTGACCGCCAGGGCAAAGCCCATGGTCAGGGCCACGGCAAACAGCGAGGAACCGCCATACGAGATAAAGGGCAATGTCATGCCCTTGGCCGGCAGCAGCGACACCGCCACGCCCATGTTGATGAAGGCCTGCACGGCGGTGACGACGGCCAGGCCCGCACCCGCCAATTGCGCGAAAGGCTCGCGGGCAGCGGCCGAACGCAACAAAATCCGCACGGTCAGGACGCAGAACATCAGGGCGATCAACCCGCACAGCAGGAAACCGAACTCCTCGCCCGCCACCGCGAAGATGAAGTCGGAATGGGCGTCGGGGATGCGATACTTGATGGTGCCCGCGCCCGGGCCAACACCGGTGAACCCGCCATGGGCAAAGGCTTTCAGCGCCAGCCCGGCCTGGTAGCCGGTGCCGTCTTCGCTGAGATATTGCTCCACGCGGTGATGGACATGGGGGAAGATTTCATAGGCGATAAAGCCCAGCACCCCGGCGATGCCGATGCCGGCGCCGACCCAGACAAAGGACATGCCCCAGAAAAACAGCATGGCGCCCCACAGGCACAGCAGCAGGCCGGTCTGGCCCACGTCCGGCTGACGGATCAGGATCAGCAGCGCCGGTATCAGCAGCAAAAACGTCACCACCGGCTTGGGAATCGCCAGCGGCTGGCGGTCGGCCAGCACGGCGGCGGCCAAAATCGCGAAACTGGGCTTGAGGAATTCCGACGGCTGCAGCGCAAATGCTCCCAGATCCAGTTCGCGGCGCGCGCCCAGGACGTCGGCACCGATGAACAGCACCAGGAAAGACCCGATCAGGGCGCAGGCAAAGGTCACCGCCGCCAGCATGCGGATCTGGCGCAACGACAGCAGCGACACCGAACACAGGATGCCGATGGCCATGCACGCAAACACCACCTGGCGCGCCGTATAGCGGAAATCGCCGGCCGAAAGGGGCCCACCGGTAATGGCGGGGCTCGCGGCAAAGGCCAGCATCAGGCCGATGCCGGCCAGCACCAGCATGCAAAGCAGGGCAACGCGGTCCACCGTGAACCACCAGTTGGCAAACCCGCTTTTGTCGGACCGGTTCAACATCATGCCACCTTGGGATTATCTTGAGGGGCACGCGGCAGCTTGGACACCAGGCTGCGGAAGACATCGCCGCGCTGCTCAAAATCCTTGAACTGGTCGTAAGAAGCGCAGGCCGGCGACAGCAGCACCACCGGTGCAACCGCCGAAGACGCCGCCGCATCGGCGGCAGCACTGGCCACCGCCACATCCAATGTGCCGGACATGTCGTAGGGCGCCTTACCGTCCAGGGTGCGGGCAAACGCGGGCGCTGCCTCGCCGATCAGATAGGCCTTGCGCACCCGGGGGAAGAATTCGGACAGGTTTTCAATGCCGCCTTCCTTGGGCTTGCCGCCAGCGATCCAGAAAATATCGGGATAGACCGCCAGCGCCCGCGCCGTGGCATCGGCGTTGGTGGCCTTGGAGTCATTGATGAAGGCGGTTTTGCCGATATGGCCGACATCTTCCATCCGGTGCGCCAGCCCGGGGAAGCTGGCGATGGCGGCGGCGATGGCCTTGATGTCCGAGATGAAGGGCCGCACAGCGCCATAGGCCAGCGCCGCATTCTGCCAATTGTGCGCGCCGGGCAGGCGGGCGGCGGCCGCCATGTCCATGACCTTCACGGCGCGCGCGCCCATGGCGTCGTACAGGGTGCCATCCACCACGAAAATGCCGCGGCCCAGCACCTTGCCCACCGAAACCGGATGGGCCTGGGCGCCGCCGGCGGCCGACAGCTGGGTGAAGATGGCAGAGGAATAGGCATCGTCCACGCCGATCACAACCTGGCCGTCCTTGGCGGTCTGGCGCATCAGCCGCGCCTTGATGGCGGCGTAATTCTCCATCGTACCGTGGCGGTCGATATGGTCAGGCGACAGGTTGGACAGGATGCCGACATCGGGTGTCAGGCCCGGGGCCAGGTCGATCTGGAAGCTGGACATTTCCAGCACATAGATGGCCTTGGCCGAAGGCGGCGACAGCTCCAGCACCGACCTGCCGATATTGCCGCCGATCTGGGCATCGAAACCGCAGGCATTCAATATGTGTCCCACCAGCGCTGTGGTGGTGGACTTGCCATTCGTGCCGGTGATGGCGATTACCGGCGCCTTGGCCGCGCCGTTCGGATCGGGACGGATTTCATGGGCAAAGAGCTCGACATCGCCGATGATGCGCACCTTGGCGCGGTTGGCATGTTCCACCACGCCATGGGGCCTGGGATGGGTCAGCGGCACGCCGGGCGACAATATAAGAGCGGCGATGTTTTCCCACGGCCATTCGCGCCACGGCATCAGTTCGGCGCCTTCCTGGCCGCCCAGATCGCGCGCATTGCTGTCATCATCCCAGGCGATCACCCGCGTGCCGCCGGCCACCAGCGCCCGCACCGCGCCCAGCCCGGTGCGGGCCAGGCCGAAGATGGCGACGGTGCGATTGGCGAATGCGCGGCTTGGGATCATCTAGCGAAGCTTCAAGGTTGCGAGGCCAAGCAGCGCCAGGACCACCGCCACGATCCAGAAACGGATCACGATGGTGGGCTCGGTCCAGCCCAGCTGTTCATAATGGTGATGAATGGGGGCCATCCGGAAGACGCGCTTGCCGGTGAGCTTGAAGGAAATCACCTGCACCACGACCGACACGGTTTCCAGCACGAACAGGCCGCCGACAATGGCCAGCACGATTTCATGCTTCACCGCCACCGCGACCACGCCCAGCGCGCCGCCCAGGGGCAGCGAGCCGGTATCGCCCATGAAAATCGCGGCGGGCGGGGCGTTGTACCAGAGAAAGCCCAGCCCTGCGCCGACCAGCGCCGCCAGGAAGATCGCCAGCTCGCCGGCATACTCGATGTAGGGAATCTGCAGATAGGCGGCGAAGCGCTCATTGCCGACCAGGTAAACAATCAGGGTAAAGGTGGCTGCCGCGATCATCACCGGCACGATGGCGAGCCCATCCAGCCCGTCGGTGAAATTCACCGCATTGGCGGCCCCGGCGATGACGAAGGCGCCGATCACCAGAAAGAAGGCGCCCAGCGGAATAAGCGCCGTCTTGATGAAGGGCACCGCCAGCGCGCCCGACAGGTTCGGCGCCTGGGACTGCATGATCAGCCATGTGGCAAGACCGGCGACCACGAATTCGATCAGGAGCCGCGACTTGCTGGAAAGCCCGTCCGAGGTGCGCTTGGTCACCTTGTAATAGTCGTCGAGAAAGCCGAGCAGGCCGAAGGCCGACACCACCAGCAGGGCGATCCAGACATAGCGGTTGGAAGGGCTGGCCCACAAAAGCGTCGAACCCAGCCAGGGAATCAGGATCAGCAACCCGCCCATGGTGGGCGTACCGGCCTTTTCCAGGATATGGCGCTGCGGGCCGTCAGCGCGGATTGGTTGGCCCTTGCCCTGCTTCACCTTCAGCCAGCGGATCAGCATCGGGTTGATCAAAAAGGCGATCATCAGCGCCGTCACCACCGCCGCGCCGGAGCGAAATGTCAGGTACTTGAACAGCCGGAAGAAGGCGAGCTGGTCGGTGTGGGTGAGAAGCGACAGGTAATAAAGCATCAGGCGCTCCTGTCCTGTTTTTGTTTTTGATCTTTGAGAGCTTCCACGATCACGGACATGCGTGCGCCGTTGGAGCCTTTGACCAGCACGGTGTCGCCGGACTTCAGCGCCCCGGTCACCATCGGCAGCAACGCAGCAGACGTTTCGGCATAGCCGCCGCGGCGCGAAGCCGGCAGTGCATCCCACAGCGCCTTCATCTGAGTCCCGCTGGCAAACACCAGATCGGTCTTGTTCGCATCAATCGGCGCGGCCAGGCCGGCGTGATGGGCGATGCCGCCCTCGCCCATTTCCAGCATGTCGCCCAGTACCGCGATCTTGCGGCCCTTGGCGCCCCCCAGCAGCGCCAGCGCCGCCGCCATGGAAGCGGGATTGGCGTTATAGCTTTCGTCGATCACGCAGATGCCGTTCGCCTCAAAACGCGCGCCGCGGCCTTTCAGGGCGGTGAAATTCTTCAGGGCGGCGGCGGCGTTCAGCACATCGCCTTCCAGCAGCGCCACGGCAGCCAGCGCGCCCACCACATTCTGGGCGATATGCTCGCCCGGCGCGCCGACATGGCAATCCACCACCATGCCCAGGATGTCGGCCTTGACCCGCATGCCCTCGCCCTCGGGGGCAAAGGAAATCAGCCTGGCGTCACCGCCCGTGCCGAAGGTGACGATGCGCGAGACCTGCGCCTGCTTCGCCCGCGCCTTCAACCGGTCGGCATAGGGGCTGTCGGACGGGATCAGGCCGGCACCGCCCGGAAGCAAGCCTTCGAAAATTTCCGACTTGGCATCGGCGATGGATTCGCAGTTGCCGAAGAATTCCAGATGGGCAGGCGCAATGGTCGTGATCAGCGCCACATGCGGGCGCACAAAGCTGACCAGGTTCCGCAACTCGCCGAAATGGTTCATGCCCACTTCAAAGATGCCGTATTCGGCATCGCGCGGCAGGGACGCCAGGCTCAGCGGCACGCCCCAATGGTTGTTGTAGCTGGCGGCGCTGGCATGGGTGCGGCCCAGCGCATTGCAGGCCAGGCGCAGTATTTCCTTGGTGGTGGTCTTGCCGGCGCTGCCGGTCACGGCCAGAATTTTCGCATTGCTGCGCGCCCGGGCGGCGCGCGCAAGGTCTTCCAGCCCGCGCTGGGTGTGGCCGACGGTCAGCAAGGCGCCCGTGACGCCCGCTGGCGCATGGGTCACCAGCGCCGCGCCGGCCTTGGCCTCGAACGCAGCGCGCACAAAATCATGGCCGTCGCGATTGTCGCCCTTCAGGGCCACGAACAAGTCGCCCTCTTTGATGGTACGGGTATCGATCGACAGGCCGTTCACGGCAAAAGGCGTGCTGGCCTTGCCCAGGGTGGCGCTTTCGGCTTCGCTGGAGCTCCACAGGCTCATGCTGCGCACCCGCCCAGGGCCAGCGCGGCGGCAATCGCCTGTTCGCGGTCCGAAAAGGGAAACACCTCGCCCTTTATATACTGGCCCGTCTCATGGCCCTTGCCGGCGATGATCAGCACATCGCCGGCCTTCAGATCGGCCATGGCGGTGCGAATGGCCTGCGCCCTGTCGCCGATCTCGCGCGCGCCCGGCGCCGCTGCCAGGATCTCTGACCGGATGGTGGCCGCATCTTCGGTGCGGGGATTGTCGTCGGTGACGATCACGTCATCGGCCAGCTTCACGGCGGCCGCGCCCATCAGCGGACGCTTGCCCTTGTCCCGATCGCCGCCGCAGCCGAACACCACATGCAGCCTGTTCGCGGTATGGGGGCGCAGGGCTTCCAGCACCTTTTCCAGCGAATCCGGGGTATGGGCGTAATCGACATAGACGGGCGCGCCCGAAGCGGTGAAGGCAACCTTCTCCATCCGCCCCGGCGCACCCTTCAGATGTTCCAGCGCGGCGAACACCTTGGCGGCATTCTCGCCCAAACCAATCGCAAGGCCCGCAGCCACCAGCGCATTCGAGGCCTGGAAGGCGCCGGCTTGCGGCAGTTCGACGTAATAGATTTTGCCCTGGTAATGCAGGGTCAGCGCTTGGGCGCCGCCGCGGTCCTCGCGCCGATCCAGCTGGATGGTTTCGCCCTTGCGGCCCACAGTAATGAGCTTTAACCCGCGCGCCTGCGCCGCGGCGATGAAACGATCCGCATGATCGGCATCGGCATTGATCACCGCCGCGCCGCCATCGGCCACCACTTCGGAGAACAGCCGCAGCTTGGCGGTCAGGTAATCCTCAAACGTCGGGTGATAATCCATATGGTCGCGGGTGATGTTGGTGAAGCCGCAACCCTTGATCTTCACGCCGTCCAGCCGATGCTGATCCAGCCCGTGGCTTGAGGCTTCGATCGCCAGATGGTCTACGCCATCGGCTTTCAGCCTGGCCAGCAGTTCATGGATTTCCACCGGATCGGGTGTGGTGTGCGACAGCGGGATGGTGCCGCTGGGACCGGTCACGCCCACGGTGCCCAAGCTGGCGGCCGGCTTGCCCAGCGCCGTCCAGATCTCGCGCAGGAAGGCGACGATGGAAGACTTGCCCTTGGTGCCGGTAACGGCCGCGACGATATCGGGCTGGCTGGCGAAAAAGGCGGCGGCATAACGCGCCAGTCCAGCGCGGGGATTTTCATCGGGAATGAAACGCACACCCAGCGCCGCCACGTCACCCGCCAGGACCGGTGCGCCCAGCACCGCCACGGCGCCGCGCGCCACGGCATCCTTCACAAAGCGTGCGCCATCGGTTTTGGTCCCGGCCAGCGCCGCGAACAGATAACCCGGTTTCACCTTGCGGCTGTCGCTTGCCAAGCCTGTAATTGTAAGGCCGGTAAAGCCTTTCATGCCCGCCATTGTCGAATCCGATTGTGGCGTCATTGCGAGGCCAGCTTGGTCGGCGGGGCGACATTGGGCACGCCCAGCAGAGGCGCGATGCGGGCGATCACACGGCCGACAGTGGGCGCCGCCGTCCAGCCGGCCAGCGCGAAGCCGCCCGTCTCTTTGGTGCCATGCGGCTGATCCAAAAGGACGTACACGACATAGCGGGGATTGTGCGCCGGGAACACGCCGTAGAAGCTGGTGCGCAGGGCGTGCGGAATGTACCGGCCGCCGGGCCCCGGCACCTGGGCCGAGCCGGTCTTGCCGCCCACGTCATAACCGACGACGTCAGCGCGCCTGCCCGAACCGTTGGTCACGACATACCGCAGCAAGTCGCGCATCTGCTCGGATACCTCGGGGCGGATAATCTGCTCGCCGCGCAGATCGGCCGAATCCTGCTTCACGAAGGTCGGGACGATGCGGCGGCCGCCATTCACCACCTGCGCCGCGGCCGTGACGAAAGACAGCGGCGTCACCGAGATGCCCTGGCCAAAGCCGATGGTGGCGGTGGCGATTTCGCCCCAGTTGCTGCTGGGCGGATAGAGCGGCCGCGCGCTTTCCGGCAGTTCGCTCTTCAGGGCCTTCAGGATTCCCATATGGGCGAGAAATTCGCGCTGGCGGACGCTGCCACTGCGCATCGCGATCTGGCTGGTGCCGATGTTGGAGGACTGGGCCAGGATATCGCGCGCCGGCAGGGTCGCGGGCATATGTTCGGCTTCATGAATGGTGAACTTGCCGATCTTCATGCCCTGGCCGATGGGAAACACTTCATCCAGGCTTTTGAGGGTGCGATCCTCCAGCGCCATGGTGAAAGTCAGGATCTTGAAGATCGAACCCAGCTCGTAAACGTCCTGGGCCATGATGTTGCGGGTGGAGTCATGCGCACCCAGCCTGCGCTGGTTGGGATCGAAATCCGGCTGGGAGGTCATGGCCAGCACTTCGCCGGTGTTGACGTCCATCACGATGCCGCCGGCCGCGCGGGCCGTAAAGGTTTCGCGGGCCTGCTTGACCTCATGCGACAGGATATATTGCACGCGCATGTCGATGGATGTGGCGACCTTGCCGCCGGCCGCTTCATGGATGTGATCCTGCAGGCCCAGCTCAAGACCGCTGACACCGGCATTGTCGGCATCGGTGACGCCAACCACCTGCGCGGCATTGCGGCCATCGGGATAGTAGCGCTTGCCACCCGCTTCGAACTCCAGCCCGGGCAGGCCCAGATGCATCACCCTGGCCTCGATGGCGGGCGTGATCTGGCGGGCGACCAGCACATAGGGATGCTTGGCGTTGGTGAAACCGTTCAGCAGGCGGCGTTCATCGGCGCCGGTGGCGACGGCCAGATCGCGGGCGGCTTCGCGCTTGTCCCAGAACACGGCGGGGCGGGCATAGAGATCCTTGACCGGCAGGTCGCGCGCCAGAAGCTCGCCATTGCGGTCGGTCAGGTCGGCGCGTGCCACCACAGCGGTGGCGGCGCGCCCGCCTTCCCAGGATTTCAGCAGGGTGACATGGACGAGACGGACTCCCACCAGCGCGAAAGCGGCGACACACAGGACCGCTCCGATAATGATGCGCCGTTGGTGGATGGTCTCGCTCATATCCTCACATATTGGGCGCGGTTGGCGCGGGCGCCGGCGCCTGGGCCGGAATCTGCGCACTGGCATTGTGGACCGGGCTGTTGTTCAGCGGCGCGTCAGCGCCGCGGCGCGGGATCTGGTCGAAGGAGGAAAGTTGTACCGAGGCGGTGTCCGCCATGCCCAGCCGCGCCTGGGCCAGTTGCTGGATGCGGTCCGGGGACGCCACATGCTGCCATTCGGTTTCCAGCACGCCGATGGTGCCGCGTTCCCTGGCGATCTGGCTCTTGACCTGGTTCAGCTCCATGTGGGCGACGCGGGTTTTTTCGGAGACGTGGTAGAGCGCCAGGATGGTGAAAGCCATCAACGCCACGCAGAAGAAGTTCAGGATGCGAACCATGATGCTCTCCTATGCCGCCAGTTTCAGGCCGGCGCGCAGCTTGGCGGACCGGGCTCTGGGATTGCTGCTGAGTTCTTCGTCCGTGGGTGTGCGCGGACGGGTGGTGAGAAGCTGGAACGCCGCGCCATGCGCGCGTGTATCGGCGGGGGCGTGTCGCGAGGCGCGCGGCGCACTGGTGGAACGCTCGGTCAGGAAGCGCTTGACCATGCGGTCTTCCAGGCTGTGGAAGGACACAACCACCAGGCGGCCTTGCGGCTTCAGGATCTTCAGCGCCGCATCCAGGCCGCGTTCCAGTTCGCCCAGTTCGTCATTCACATGGATGCGCAGCGCCTGGAAGGTGCGGGTGGCCGGATGGATGGCGTGGCGCAGGGCGGCAGGCCCCTGCGCTTCGGAAACGATGGCGGCCAGTTGCGCCGTGCCGGTGACGGGCCGGGCGGCGATGATGGCGCGGGCGATGCGGCGGGCGTTTTTCTCTTCGCCATAGCGCGAGATGGTCAGGCTGAGCGTGCGTTCGTCGGCCGTGTTGACGAAATCGGCGGCGCTTTCCCCCGACAGGCTCATGCGCATGTCCAGCGGACCGTCTTCGCGGAACGAAAAACCGCGCGCCGGCTGGTCGAACTGGAACGACGACACACCAAGATCGAGAACAACGCCGTCGCTCTCCTGCGCGAACTGGTCCATGCACGAGAACTCGCCCTGCACCAGGGTCAGGCGGCCGGCAAAACGTTCCACCAGCTTTTGGCCGCGCGCGATGGCATCGGGATCGCGGTCGATGCCCAGCACCGTGCAGTCGGCCGCTTCCAGGATGGCGCTGGCATAACCGCCGCCGCCAAAGGTGCCGTCGACATAGGATGCGCCATCGCGCGGCGACAGCATTTCCAGCACTTCGTTCAGCATCACGGGGATGTGGCCGCTCATGACGCCTCCCCGCTGCGGGCGCGTTCCATCTTGGCCTTCACCCGCGCCAGCGCTTCGGCCTCGATGGGCGCGTAGCGGGCTTCATCCCAGATCTGGAATTTCTGCGCCTTGCCGACGAACACGATTTTGTCCTTCAGGCCGGCATGTTCGATCATCGCGTCGGGAATGCGTACGCGGCCATTCTCGTCGATCGGCAGGCTTTGGGTGCGCGCGATCAGCGCGGTAGCTTCGTCGTCAAAGCTGGCGGAGAAAAACGGATCCTGGCCCGCAAGCCGCGCATTGATGCGGTCGAGCAGATCCTGGCCGAAGGCATCCAGCGCCGGATCGATGAAACTGGGGCAGACGAAAACGCCGGTCGTGTTCTGCGCGGCCAGCAGGTGGCGATAGGTGGCGGGAATGCAAACCCGCCCCTTGCTGTCGAGCGAGCCTGCCACCGTCGAAATGAACGGCTGGACCAACCCGGTCATCGCGCCTGATACCCCCTGCCCCCGAGTGCCTTCCGCCGGCCGGAGGGGCGGGCGCGCAGGCGGGCCTGTAGGGCCCTTTGGGACGGTATGGGATAGCATGGGACGGAATGTCCCGTCAAACCAAAAACCCAAAGATTTGAGGGGCTTGGCTTAGTATTGTTACCTACCTGGAGCCCCACGGGTGGAGTCCAGAAGAACGATTACGGAACGTGGTAACACTATGGTGACGGGGGTAAACAGCCCGTTAACGATTTGGCCCCGAGCCCCCGGCGATACAATCACAGATTGTGGCCATCCTGACCGTCCGTGCGACGACCGGCGCCTGCAACCGGAAGATGATTCGGGAATCCGCGCGGATGCGCCGACCGGCTTGTCGGTGGCAGGATTAGGGCTGAAACTGCGCTGCGCCATCGGCGGCCTGCCATGCCGATAATGCCCATTCTCAAAGGCTTTCTGCCGCGCGGCGACATGCAATCAAAGGACAGTCGGGTATGAAAATCGGATTTATCGGCCTGGGCCGCATGGGCCATCACGTGGCGTCGAACCTGCTGAAGGCCGGCCACAGCGTGACGGTGTGGAACCGTTCGCAGGCGCCGGTCGCGGCGCTGGCCGCCAAGGGTGCGGTGGCGGCGAAGTCGCCGGAAGATGCGCTGCAGGGCGACGCGGTGTTCTCCATGCTGTCGAATGACGCGGTGATGCGCGAGGTCGGTCTGGCCGGCCCGCTGCTCGAAAAAGCCGCGAAAAACCTGATCCATGTGAACATGGCCACCATCTCGGTGGACTTCGCGCGCGAACTGTCGGCGGCGCACAAGCAGGCTGGCCTCTCCTATATTTCCTGCCCGGTGATGGGCCGCCCCGACATGGCGGAATCGGCGCAACTGGCGCTGATCGCCGGCGGCGATGCCGCGCCCCTCGCCACCATGCAGCCGGTGTTCGACAAAATCGGCGCCCGCACCGTGACGATGGACGCGCCCGAAAAGGCCAACCTGTTCAAGATCGCCGCCAACTTCATGATCGCCAGCGAGCTGGAATCCATCGGCGAAGCCTTTGCCCTGCTGCGCAAGGGCGGCGTGGACCCGGCCCTGTTCCATGACGTGCTGGGCGGGCGGCTGTTCACCGGCGCGGTGTTCAAGGCCTATGGGGCCATGGTCCTCAATCGCGCCTACGAGCCGGCGGGCTTTGCCCTCACCCTGGGCTTGAAAGACGTGAACCTGGCGCGCAGCGCCGCGGAAGGATTAGGCGTGGAGATGCCCACCGCCGAATTGCTGAAGACGCATTTCGACCAGGCCGTGGCCTGGGGCTGGCAGGACAAGGACTGGGCCGCCATCGGCGAAGTCTCCGCAAAAAAGGCCGGCGTATGAGCCTGGAACGCTTCGTCACCGCCCAGGCGCCGATCTATGCCCAGGCATTGGCGGAAATCCGCGCGGGCCAGAAACAAAGCCACTGGATGTGGTTTGTGTTTCCGCAATTGCTGGGGCTGGGCCAAAGCGCCATGTCGCGCCAATACGCCATCCATTCGGTGGACGAAGCAGCCCGCTATCTGGCCCATACCGTGCTGGGCGCGCGTTACCGCGAATGCTGCCAGGCCTTGATGAATGTGCGGGGCAAAAGCGCCCGCGAGATTTTCGGCACGCCCGACGACAGGAAACTCTGTTCCAGCTTGACCCTGTTCGCCGAAGCCGCGCCCGATGAACTGCTGTTCTTCAACCTGCTGGAAAAATATTTCGACGGCGACGCGGACGAGG
The DNA here is from genome assembly GCA_038317805.1 of Micropepsales bacterium. Lineage (GTDB taxonomy): Bacteria > Pseudomonadota > Alphaproteobacteria > Micropepsales > Micropepsaceae > Rhizomicrobium. The sequence continues at coordinate 11,972 of JBBQBL010000011.1, read as the reverse complement.
CAACGCTGGAAAAGCTGTCGTAGCTCGAGCGAGGCATTCCGCCGAGCGACAAGCCGCATCCGACAGCTTCCTTCCCCCGCGAGCGAAGCGACGAGCGGGGGAAGGTGTCGCAACGAGGTGTTTGCGTCTTCGCAAACCCGAGTTGCGGCGGATGGGGGAAAATTAAAAAATGTCAGATGGCCTGTAAGCCGGGTTCTGTCCTTCATTGCTGAAGGGGTGACCATTCCTCTGGGATGTGAGTTACCCCACACCTCACGCGACCGACCCGGACGGCTGGCCGAAAAAGCCTACGTGCCGTCCCTATTTGGTCTTGCTCCCGGTGGGGCTTGCCTAGCCGCTCCTGTTGCCAGGAACGCGGTGCGCTCTTACCGCACCATTTCAACCTTGCCGCGGCTTTAGGCCGGTAGGCGGTGTCATTTCTGTGGCGCTATCCCTGGGGTCGCCCCCGCCGGACGTTATCCGGCACCGTTTTTCCGTGGAGCCCGGACTTTCCTCGAACCCCTTGCGGAGCCCGCGGTCACCCGGCCATCTGACGGCGCGGGTTATACGCCGGTGGTGCCCAGCAGGGAAGCCAGCAGCCCGGCGCATTCACCATCCCATCGGCCGGTCAGGCTTTTGGGCCGGAAATGGCGCTGGAAGGCGGTGATGACCTTGTCCTGTGGCGCACTCGGGTCATAGCCGTAGCGGTTAAGAGCCTCGGGACCCAGATCGCTCGGGATCGCAACCGGCCACACACCGATACCCGCCTCCGCCAGGCGCTGCCATGGAAACAGTTCGCCCGGATCGCCCTTGCGCGCCGGCGCCACATCGCTGTGGCCCAGCACGCGCGAGGCGGGAATGGCATGGCGCTGCAGGATGCCGCTGCACAGTTCGATCAACGCCGCGATCTGCGCTTGCGGAAATGCGCGATAGCCAAACTCGTGCCCCGGATTGACGATCTCGATGCCAATGGAGCGGGAATTGATATTGTCCACGCCCGCCCAATGCGACACGCCGGCATGCCAGGCGCGGCGGTCTTCCGCTACATGACCATAGACCGTGCCGTCCTCGTCCACGGTGTAATGCGCCGACACCTTGGCCGCCGGATCGCACAACCGCTCGATCGCGGCGGCCCCACTCGACATGCCGGTATAATGCAGCACCAGCATGTCGATGGCCGCTTCCTTGCGGTCATCATGATTGGGCGACGGCTTTTGAACCAGTTTCACGGCACGCCCCGCTCGGCGCAGATTTTCTCATAGGCACTGTTGATCGCCGCCAGCTTGTCATTGGCCAGCTTGATGAATTCGGCCGGCACGCCGCGCGCCATCAGGCTGTCGGGATGGTTCTCGCGCACCAGGCGGCGATAGGTCTGTTTCAGCTCATCATCGTCGGCAGCATAGGACAGGCCCAGGATGACATAGGGGTCTGTCAGTTCCGGCGCGAAATGGCTGGCGCGGATGCGGCGAAATTCATTGGGCGCGAAGCCGAAGATTTCCGCCACCCGCTCCAGGAACTTGGCCTCACACGGATGCAGCACCCCATCCGCCTTGGCGATCTCGAACAGCCCGTCCAGAATGTCTTCCAGCATGGCCGGATTGCCCATGAACAGGCGCGCGATCTGGCCAGCATAATGTTCAAAGCCCGCCATGTCCTGGCGCGCCAGATTGAAGATTCGCCGCACATTGGCTTCTTCATGCGGCGGCACACCGAACACGCGGCTGAAGATGTTGAATTCTTCCTCGGTGACGATTCCGTCGGCACGCGCCATTTTTCCAGCCAGCGCAATGATGGCGATGGTGAAGGTGACGCCAGGATCGCTGTCGCGGTCCAGGAAGAAATGGCCCGCCACGGCGCCCACCAGCGCGCCGATGGGACCGCCCACAAACAGGCCGGCCGCGGCGCCACTGACTTTACCCCAGACGGACATCAATTCCCCTACGCGGCTACCGTCCGCGGATTATAATTCAGGATAGGAGATAGCCACCGTTCGGCCGTTTCCAAGTCCCAGCCCTTGCGTTTGGCGTAATCTTCCACCTGGTCGCGCTCGATCTTGCCGATGCCGAAATAGCGGCTTTCGGGATGGGCGAAGTAAAAGCCTGACACCGAGGAGCCCGGCCACATGGCATAGCTTTCGGTCAGCTTCACGCCGATCTTGGCCTCGGCATCCAGCAGCTTGAACAGGGTGGCCTTCTCGCTGTGCTCGGGCTGGGCGGGATAGCCGGGCGCCGGGCGGATACCTGTATAGGCCTCCTTGATCAGCTGCTCATTGCTGAGCTGCTCCTGCGCGGCATAGCCCCAGTAATCCTTGCGCACCCGTTCATGCATGCGCTCGGCGAAGGCTTCGGCCAGACGGTCGGCCAGGGCCCGCAGCAGGATGGCGGAATAATCATCCTTGGCCGCCTCGAACTTCTTGATGTGCTTGTCCTCGCCGATGCCGGCGGTGACGACAAAGCCGCCGATATAATCCTCCACGCCCACCGGCGCGATGAAGTCGGACAGCGCCAGGTTGGGGCGATCGGCCTCGCGCGCCATCTGTTGGCGCAGGGTGTGCAGGGTCTGGATCGGGAATTTCCGAGCCTTGTCGCCATAGACGATGATGTCGTCGGGATTCTTCGGATCGCGGTTGGCCGGCCAGAAACCGATCACCGCGCTGGCGGTCAGCCACTTGCCGTCGATGATCTTCTTCAGCATCGCCTGGGCGTCGCGATACAGATCGCTGGCCACCTTGCCGACCTTGTCGTCGGTCAGGATGGCCGGGAACGGTCCCGCCAATTCCCAGGTCGAGAAGAAGGGGCCCCAGTCGATATAGTTGGCGAGCTCCCCCAGATCGTAATTGGTGTAGATGCGCGAGCCCATGAAGCCGGGCGCCGGCGGCACATAACCGGTGAAATCAACCTTGGCCGCATTGGCGCGCGCCTGATCCAGGGTCAGGCGCTTGCCGCTGACCTGCTTGTTGGCATGGGCCACGGCCATTTTTTCATATTCGGTGCGAATGTCGGCGGCATAGGCGGCGCCGGTATCCTTGTGCAGCAGGCTGGACGCCACGCCGACGGCACGCGACGCGTCGGTGACATAGACGGTCTGGCCCCGGCGATAGCTGGGATCGATCTTCACCGCCGTATGCACCTTGGACGTGGTGGCGCCGCCGATCATCAGCGGGATGTCAAAGCCCTGGCGCTCCATCTCGGACGCCACCGTCACCATCTCGTCCAGCGACGGCGTAATCAGGCCGGACAGGCCGATGATGTTGGCCTTGTGCTCCCGGGCGGCGTCCAGGATCTTCTGTGTGGGCGTCATCACGCCCAGGTCCACCACTTCATAGCCGTTGCACTGAAGCACGACGCCCACGATGTTCTTGCCGATGTCATGCACATCGCCCTTGACCGTGGCCATGATGATCTTGCCGGCCGGCTCCTTCACCTGGCTCTTGTCGGCATCCATGTAGGGCAGCAGATACGCCACCGCCTTCTTCATCACGCGGGCGGATTTCACCACCTGGGGCAGGAACATCTTGCCCGATCCGAACAGGTCGCCCACCACATTCATGCCGGCCATCAGCGGCCCTTCGATCACGTCCAGCGGACGGGTGGTGGTGGCGCGCGCTTCCTCGGTATCCTCGAGGATGAACGCGTCGATGCCCGCCACCATGGCATGGCTGATACGCTCGTTGACCGGCAGGCTGCGCCAGGCAGCATCTTCCACCTCGGTGGTGGCGGCGCCGCCCTTGTATTCCTGCGCCAGGGTCAGCAGCCGCTCGGTGGCGTCCTCGCGGCGGTTGAACAGCACGTCCTCGATGCCCTCGCGCAGGGGCGTGGGGATATCCTGATAGACCGTCAACTGCCCGGCATTGACGATGCCCATGTCCATGCCCGCCTTGATGGCGTGGAACAGGAACACCGAGTGCATCGCCTCGCGCACTTTTTCGTTGCCGCGGAACGAGAAGCTGAAATTGGAGACGCCGCCCGAGATATGGGCATGCGGATTTTCGCGGCGAATGACCTCGGCCGCTTCGATGAAGGCTTTCCCATATTCATTGTGCTCTTCCAGGCCGGTGGCGACCGCGAAGATGTTGGGATCGAAGATGATGTCTTCCGGCGGGAAGTTCAGCTTCTGGACCAGAAGGTCATAGGCGCGCTTGCAGATCTCGATCTTGCGTTCCTTGGTATCGGCCTGGCCGACCTCGTCGAACGCCATCACCACCACGGCGGCGCCGAAGCGACGCACCTGTTTGGCCTGTTCCAGGAAGGATTCCTCGCCTTCCTTCAGCGAAATCGAATTGACGATGACCTTGCCCTGGCAGCATTTCAGGCCGGCCCGGATCACCTTCCACTTGGAACTGTCGATCATCAGCGGCACTTTGGAAATGTCCGGCTCGCCCGCCATCATGTTGACGAAACGGGTCATCGCCGCCTCGCCGTCGATCATGCCCTCGTCCATGTTGATGTCGATGACCTGGGCGCCGTTCTCGACCTGGCTGCGGGCCACTTCCAGCGCCGCTTCGTAGTCGCCCGCGACGATCAGCTTGCGGAAGCGGGCAGAGCCGGTGATGTTGGTGCGCTCGCCGACATTGATGAAATTCAGGTTTGGTGTCAGCGTGAACGGCTCCAGCCCCGACAGGCGCATGTATTTCGGCTTTTCGGGAATGGCGCGCGGCGTCACGCCGGCAATCGCCTTGCCGAAGGCGGCGATGTGATCGGGCTTGGTGCCGCAGCAGCCGCCCACGATATTGACCAGGCCTGAGCGGGCGAATTCCTCGATCATCGTCGCCATCTGTTCCGGCGACTCGTCATAGCCGCCGAATTCATTGGGCAGGCCGGCATTGGGATGGGCCGACACCAGCGTGTCGCAGGCGCCCGACAGTTCGGCGATATAGGGGCGAAGCTCCTTGGCGCCCAACGCGCAGTTCAGCCCGATGGCAAAGGGATCGGCATGGCGCACCGAATGCCAGAAGGCGGTCGGCGTCTGGCCGGTCAGGGTGCGGCCCGACAGGTCGGTGATAGTTCCGGAGATCCACACCGGCAGACGCACGCCCATCTCCTCGAACACTTCCTCGATGGCATAGATCGCCGCCTTGGCGTTCAGGGTGTCGAACACCGTCTCGATCATGATGACATCGCTGCCGCCCTTGATCAGGCCGCGCGTGCCGTCGCGATAGGTTTCGCGCAGCTGGTCGAAGGTGATGTTGCGGAAAGCCGGGTCATTGACGTCAGGCGAAATGGTGGCGGTGCGGTTGGCCGGGCCCAGCACGCCGGCGACCAGGCGCGGCCGGCTGGAAGTCGAAAACGCGTCGCACAGGTCGCGCGCCAGTTTGGCGCCCGCCTCGTTCAGCTCGCCCACCAGATGGCCCAGCCCATAATCTTCCTGGCTGGTGAAGTTGGAGTTGAAGGTATTGGTCTCGATGAAATCCACCCCGGCTTCCAGATACTGGCGGCCGATATTCTGGATGATCTCCGGCTTGGTCAGGGTGAGAAGGTCGTTGTTGCCCTTCAGCTCCGACGGGTGATTGCCGAAACGCTGCCCCCGGAAATCCTCCTCGCCCAGCTTGAAGCCCTGGATCATCACGCCCCATGAGCCGTCCAGCAGAAGAAGGCGTTTCTTCGCCTCTTCCTTCATCCAGGCAATACGGGCACCGCGATCAAAACTCATGACAATTCCAGAAACTTAAGAGTGGACGGGACGAATACCGAGAATGCGGCAGGCCGCGTAAGTCAGGTTGGCCTGGTTGAGGGTGTAGAAGTGAAACTGGCCAAAGCCGCGCGTGCGCAACAACTGCACCTGGTCGGCCAGCACCGCGGCGGCCACGATGCGGCGGGTTTCCACATCCTCATCCAGCCCATCATAGGCCTTGGCCAGCCAGGCGGGAATGGATGCGCCGGTCTTGCCCGCCATGCGCGCCACGGCATTGAAGTTGGTGGTGGGAATGATGCCGGGCACCACCGGAATGGTAATGCCGGCGCGCGCGGCATCGTCGCGGAACCGCGCCGTCAGATCGTTGTCAAAACAGAACTGGCCCAGCGCGCGCGATGCGCCGGCATCCATCTTGGCTTTCAGCAGCGCAATGTCATGGCCGTGACTGGGCGAATCTGGATGACGTTCCGGATAGAAAGACACGCTGACCTCGAAGTCCGCGATCTTCTTGATGCCCGCGATCAGTTCCGGCGTGGAATTGTAACCCTCCGGATGCTGCACATAAGGCCCGCTCATGCCGGGCATGTCGCCACGCAACGCCACGATATGACGGATGCCCGCATCCCAATAGGCGCGCACGATATCGTCGATCTCGCCGCGCGAAGCCCCGACGCAAGTCAGATGCGCGGCCGGCTTCAGCGATGTCTCCTCCACGATGCGCTTGACCGTGGCATGGGTGCGCTCGCGGGTGGAACCGCCCGCGCCATAGGTGACCGAGACAAAGGACGGCGCCAGCGGCTCCAGCCGGCGGATCGCCAGCCACAGCGCCGCTTCCGCCTCGTCAGTCTTGGGCGGGGAGAATTCGAACGAGACCTGCAAAGGCCCCGGATTGGTGATGAGATTTTCCAGGCTCATGCGGCTTCTTTTTTGCTTTTTGCTTTTGCCGTGGCCAGCCACAGCTTGACGGTGAGTTTTTCGCCTTCGCCCGTGGGCGCGATGGTTTCGCTGCCGGCATTGGCAAGCCCTGCGGCCGCGAACCAGCTTTCCACTTCCCGGTCCGAGAAGCCGAGCCGGCGATGGGCGAACTCCTCGCGCAGGAATTCTTCCTTGTGGGGCGCGAAGTCGGCAATCAGCAGGCGGCCACCCGGCGCCATGACGCGCGCGGCTTCCGCCACCGCCGTGCCCGGATCGTCCAGATAATGCAGCACCTGGTGGAACAGCACGACATCGAAACCGGCGCCGACAGCGCCATTGGGGAATGGCAGGCGATAGGTATCGCCCAGCCGCACCTGCGCGTTATGAATATCGGCGCGCAGCAACCGGTCGCGGGCGATGGCCAGCATGTCGGGACTGACATCGAAGCCCACCGCGCGCCGCGCATGCGGCGCGATCAACTCCAACATCCGCCCGGTGCCGGTGCCGGCATCCAGAAAATTCTCGATTTGCGCCGCCGTCAGGTGGCGGGCGATGGCCGCTTCCACGTCTTTCTCCGGCGCGTGAAGCGCGCGAATGCGCTCCCATTCGGCGGCGTTGGACTTGAAATAGGACGCCGCCGCGCTGGCGCGCGCTGCGCGCACATGCGCCAGCCGCGTCTTGTCGGCTTCCTGCGAAGCAGGATCGGCAAGCGCCGCGATCGCCGCGCCCAGTTCGGCGCCGGTACCCCGGTCGGCGGCGCGGCAGAACACCCAGCTGCCTTCCTTGAAGCGTTCCACCAGCCCGGCCTCGCCCAAAAGCTTGAGATGACGGGAAACGCGCGGCTGGGACTGGCCGACAATCTCGATCAGTTCGCTGACCGTCAGCTCGGCCTGGCGCAGCAGCAGGAGCAGGCGCAACCTGGTGGGGTCGCCGGCGGCACGCAGCATCGAAACCAGCCTGTCCATTGCTTCCTACATATAAACATATCTTTATATGATCAAGGCACCTGCGGCTGCAAGGGGTCTGGATTTGTCCCTGGAATCCCTGCAAAACCCCGGCAATTCCCGGATTTTGGACGGAATGCGCGGCTTGCGGTTGGTGGTATTGGGATTGTGCGGGGTGATGCTGGCCGGCTGTGCCGCTCCTTCACCCGAGAGTCTGGCTGCCAATGACCCCTATGAGCAGTTCAACCGCGACGCCCTGAGGCGCAACGCCAAGATCGACAAGTATATCGTCATCCCGACCGTGGAAGCCTATTTCAGCCTGGTGCCGGAAGAAGGCCGGCGCGGGGTACACAATTTTCTCGGCAACCTGGCGCTGCCCACCATCTTCCTGAACGACATGATGCAGGGCGAAGTCTCCCGGGCCGGAAAATCCATGTGGCGGCTGACGGTGAATTCGACCGTGGGCCTGGGCGGTTTCCTCGATCCGGCCAGCAAAATGGGCATTCCGGGACATGGCGAGGATTTCGGCCAGACCCTTGCGGTGTGGGGGGTGGGCGAAGGGCCTTACCTGATATTGCCGCTGCTGGGGCCCAGCAATCCGCGCGACGCCACGGGACTGGTGGTGGATGCCGTGATCGATCCCACCAACCAGATCCGCTTCAAGCAGCACATCTGGTGGTCAGGAACCCGACAATTTTTCACCCTGCTGGACCTGAAGGGCCAAACGTACCAAACCATCCAGGGCATCCAGCGCAGCTCGGTGGATTACTATTCATCCCTGCGCAGCCTCTACCGGCAGATCCGCAACGAGCAGATCCGCAATGGCCGCAAAAAAGGCGAGGATTTACCCGACTTTTGATACGAAAATAGGCTTCGGCTTGCCTTGAACTTGCCATAGCAAACCGGGAAACTCGCCCAAACGGGAAAGACCCTAAACATGCAGTTTTCGATGCCCCTGATGCGACGCGCTCTTTTTGCGTTCGCGATCCTGGCCGCCGCCCCGCTTGTCATGGTGCGCCCGGCAGCCGCCGCGCAGAACGTCGCCGAAGCCTTTGTGGACGACAACATCCACAAGGGCCTGGACATCCTCAGGGACAAGAAGCTCAGCACCGTCCAGCGCCGCGACCAGTTCGAGACCTTGATTTTGGGACTGGTGGATGTGCGCCGTATCGCACTGTTCACGCTGGGCCAGTATCGCCGCACCGCGCCGCCTGAAGATGTCGAAGCGTTCGTGGGCGCGTTCAAGAATTACGCGACCGCCGCCTATCAGTCCTATTTCTCCAAATATACCAACCAGCAGCTGAAGGTGATTGGCTCGACCCAGCGCAATCCCACCGACTTCATCGTCCAGACCCAATTGATCGAACCCGGTTCCAGCCAGCAGCCGGCGGAAGTGGATTTCCGGGTGCGCACCGATGCCGGCAAGCCGGTACTGGTGGACGTGGCCTATCAGGGTATCTGGCTATCGCTGGAAGAACGCGACCAGTTCGTCGCCTTCCTGGGCCAGAACAACGGCAATGTCCGCACGCTCATCGCTCACCTGAGCGAACTGGCCGTCAATCTCGGCAAGCCGACCCAATAGCCTGTTCGGGCGCCGGCCCCGGCCCCACATTTGCATCCCGCCACGCCTTGAGGGTCGTGGAAGATAGCGCGCTGGACCGGCGCAGTTCCTCGAGCATTGGCGCCAGGCCGTCCGGCTTTCCGATCCTGCAGAAATGCTCCACCTCGCGCGCCAGTGCGCTGGTCTGCATCGAGCCCAGATTGCCGGCGGAACTGACCAGCATATGCGCCTGGCATCCGACGCCGGCCAGGTCGCCCGCTTTTTCGCACCTGTCGATTTCCAGCAGCTGATTTTCGGCATCATGGAGGAAAAGCGTGACAAGCCCGGCCAGGCTTTCCGGCGACAGCGCCGTGCGCAATTCTTCCAGATTGGCGGTGTTCAGGACCGGCAGCGCCAGGTGTTGCGGCGCACGTTCGAGCTGGGCGGGACGGCCTTCGGCCAGCCGCTCCAGCTTGCCCAGCAGCAGCGCCGGCTGGAACGGCTTGGTGATATAATCGTCCATGCCGGCATTCAGATATTCCTCGCTGGCGCCGCGCATGGCATGGGCGGTCATCGCGAAAATCGGCACCGCATTCCTGGGGGCCGGAAGGCCGCGTATCTGGCGGGCCGCTTCCACCCCATCCAGTCCCGGCATCTGGATGTCCATCAGCACCAGGTCGAAATCGCAACCGCGCACCGCCTCCACGGCCTGGTGGCCATTTTCGGCGATCGTGACGTGATACCCGGCCTTGTTCAGCACGACGGTGGCATATTGCTGGTTGATCTTGTTGTCCTCGGCCAGAAGAATGCGCAGCCGCGCCTTGGTCTTGTCGGGATTGCTCACCGTGACTTCGGACGGGACTGCCGCGGGCGGCGGTTCGGCCCGCACGCCGCTGGCGCCATAGATGTTGGCCAGGGTATCGAGCAATTCCTGGTGGCGCACGGGCTTTTCCAGCACCGCTTCCAGCTTCAGGCTTTCCCACCGGCGGATGAAGTCGCGTCCCACTGACGACACGATGACCACCTTGGTTTCGGACAGGAACTTGTGAGCGCGGATGCGCTGTGCAAGCTCGTCGCCGGACATGACCGGCATCATCTGGTCGAGCAACACGATGTCGTAAGGCTGGTTCTTGTGCCAGGCCCGTTCCATCTCGGCCAGGGCGGCAAGGCCGTCGCTGACCGTTGCGGCATGCATGCCGAAATTCCGGAGCTGCCGGCCCATGATTTCGAGATTGATGTCGATATCGTCCACCACCAGGGCACGAAGATTCGTCAAATGCCTGGTCAGAACCTCGCGTTCGGCAAGGTCGGCGCTGGAGCGCTCCAGCGGCAGGGTGAACCAGAATGTCGAGCCTGTGCCGGGCCGGCTGGTGACGCCGATCTCCCCGCCCATGCATTCGACCAGCTGCTTGCAGATCGCCAGGCCAAGCCCCGTGCCGCCGAAGCGCCGGGTCACCGAAGAATCCGCCTGGGAAAATTTCTGGAACATGCGCTGGCACACGCTTTCGGACATGCCGATGCCGGTGTCCGTCACTTCGAAACGCAACGGCACCTTGCCGCCGGCATCCGGCACCGCGCCTAGCTTGACTGTCACCTGCAGGGCCACACCCCCGGTTTCGGTGAATTTGATGCCATTGCTGAGCAGGTTGAGCAGAATCTGGCGCAGCCTGGTGGGATCGCCGCGATAGATTCCGCGCGCCGAGGGATCAACATCCAGGGCAAGATCGATGCTCTTTTCCCGCGCCTTGGCCACCATCAGGCCGGCGGCGCTTTCCACCATCGCGACCAGGTCGAAATCGATGATCTCGATTTCCAGCTTGCCCGCCTCAAGTTTTGAAACATCCAGAATGTCGTTGAGGATAGCCATCAGGCTTTCCCCGGATTCCCGCACCACCATGGCGAAGCGGCGCTGCTCGGGGGCCAGGTTGGTATCCAGCAGCAGACCGGTCATGCCCAGGATGCCATTCATGGGGGTACGGATTTCATGGCTCATATTGGCCAGGAATTCCGACTTGACCTTGCTGGAGGCCTCGGCGGCCTCCACGGCCGTCCGGCTTTCCACCACTTCGATCTTGAGGCGCTCGCGCTCCGCCGCGCTGTCGCGGAACATCTGCAGGGCACGGGCGAACTGGCCGATCTCGTCGGCGCGCCCGCCATAGGGAATGGGCGCCGCCAGGTCTCCGGCGCCAACGGATGTCAGGGTGGTGGTGATGCCCTTGAGCGGACGGATCACCCGCCACTCGACATAAAAGCCGGTGAACAAGGCCAGTCCGATGGACAGGAACATCAAGGCGATGGCGACGTAGAAGGAACGCCGCGCGCTCGCCTCCCGTTCCTCGGCCAGAATGCGCGTCAGGTTCAGCGCGGCGGCCGGGATCGCCCGCAAGCTGATCAGACCGTGATCGGACTCATCGACAAAATCCGCGCCCGAGAGCGAGAGCCTGTCACCCGCCATCAGCCGCGCCAGGATCGTCTCGCGCATGGCGCGATAGTCGGTGAAATAGACTTTCCGGACCATCGCACTCGCCGCCTTGAGCGGTGCGGGGGTGGAGACACGCTTGGCTTCGATTTCCAGGTCGCTCCAACGGGCGTCGATCTTGCCCTTGGTCTCAGACAGGGACTGCTGCAGCGCAAGCGGGGGTACGCGATTGTCGATCACCGCCGTCTGCATGAAGCCGCGGTCGCGGCCGGCATCCAGCAGCATGCGCCAGGCATTGCTGTGGATCTTCATCATCCGGTCGATGGCAGGATCGGCGCCGGCGATGTCCTCGCCCAGAAATGCGGACTGGACGGCAAGCTGGCGTGATACCAGCGTCGTCACGGCTTTCCACTCCGCGAGCAGGTTGGGATCGCGCTGTGCGCGCGGCTTGCGGGCGGCCGCGGTCACGCGGGCGAACATGGCGCGATACCCCTGGTCGGCAGGGCGCAATACAGCGAGTGCAGAGCGGGCATCAACGATCGGC
>JBBQBL010000010.1:0-24592 GCA_038317805.1 Micropepsales bacterium | reverse complement strand
ATCAAGTTCATCAATGCCGAACTGGAGCGGGTCAGCCGCCCGCGCATCCCCCTGTCGCGCGCCATCGACACGATCGAAATCGCCAAGCGCAAGATTCCGGGCGCGCGTTATTCACTGGACGAATTGTGCAAGCGCTTCGGGGTGGACCTGTCGGCCCGCACCAAGCATGGCGCGCTGCTGGACGCCCAGCTGACGGCGGAAATCTACCTGGAGCTGATCGGCGGCCGCCAGCGCGGCCTGATGCTGGCGCCGGTGGAAATTGCCGCCGCGCAAGGCGGCGAACAGGTGCGCGCGGCCCGCCAGCGGCCCGAGAAACTGGCGCCGCTGATTACCGTGGTGGAACTGGAAATCCACGCCGCCTTTGTCGCCAAGGAATTGGGCGGCAAAGACCTCTGGAACAACTGACCTTTAGGCCGTGCCCTGCGGCGCGGTCGTCGCCTGGGCGACGCGCGCCTGGTACAGCTGCATGAAGTCGATCGGCTCGATCATCAGCGGCGGCATGCCGCCATCGCGCACCACGTCCGACACGATGCGGCGCACAAAGGGAAACAGCATGTGCGGCGCCTGGATCAGCAGGATCATCTGCTGGGTGGCGGTGTCCACCACATTGCTCAGGCGGAAGATGCCGGCATAGGCGACTTCCAGCAGGAACAGCGGCTTGCCGTCATTCTTGGCATCGACGCGGATCTTCAGCTCGACCTCGAACATGTCCTGTTCGGCCAGGCGCGCGGCGTTCAGGTCCACGGCCAGTTCGATCTGGGGACGGTCCGCGATATTGGCGGTGGCGCCGGGGTTTTCGAAGGACAGGTCCTTGATGTACTGGCCCACCACCTGGAGGTTGGGCATGCCCGGGCTGGCCGGTGCGGGAGTTCCTTCGTTGCTCATGACGATCTCGCTGGGTATTTCGGTCAAAAATTGGGAAGTGGGCGCTACCATGGATCGCGCGCGGCTGACAAGCGAAGCGGTCCGCGCCATCAGGCAAAAGGCGCTTTTCAGGCCCGTTTGCGCCCGCTAGGGTCCCCCCGGGCGGGACGGCCATAAACTAAGGTTCCTCAATGCCGGATTCGCAGACACTGGTCCTTCTGGTCGCCGCCATGGTGGCGGGAGTCGTTTGCTTCCGGCTCTACACAATATTGGGCCGCCGCACCGGCCATGAACCGCCGCCACAAGCCGTTCCCGCACAGGCCCCCAACGCGCTGCAGCCGCCGGCACAGCCTGTCCAGACCTCCAACGGCATCCTGGAAATCCAGCTTGCGGACAACAGCTTCGACACCTCCAAATTTCTGGCCGGTGCGCGCGCGGCCTATGCCCAGATCGTGAATGCATTCGTGGCGGGGGACCGCGACACCTTGCGTCCGTTGCTGTCGCCGGACGTCTTCGCCGCTTTCGATGCCGGCATCACGGCGCGCACCGCGCCGCCGCCGGCGCTGGTGAAAGTTTCCGACGCCCGCATTTCGGGCTCGGCGCTGCATGGGCGGGACGCGGAAATCACCGTCACCTTCACCGCCGAATTCGCCAGTGGCACCGTCATTGATGTGTGGAGTTTCGAACGCAACCTGGACTCCACGGACCCCAATTGGGTGCTGGTGGCGACCTCCGGCGGCGATGTACCGGAGTAAGCGGCTTCTTCTTTTGGCCTTGTTGGCGCTTGCGGCTTGCACCAGCCCGCCGCCGCTGCCAACCAGGACGCAACCGGCCACAAGCCTGCATCTGTCGCGCGCCAGTTTTACCGATCTCCCGGACTGGAGCGCCGGTAACGCGGAAGCGGCGCTCGCCGCATTCCGCCGAAGCTGTGCGGTGCTGACGGCCAAGCCGGACAGTGCGGCGATGGGCGGGGCCGGTTATGCCGGCACGGTTGCGGACTGGCGCAGTGCTTGCGCCAGCGCCGACGGCAACGCCAAAGCGTTTTTTGAAAAGACCTTCACGCCCTATGCCGTCAGCGGCAGCGACGGCTTGTTCACCGGCTATTACGAACCGCAGATCAAGGGCAGCCGCACCAGGCACGGCATCTTCCAGACCCCGGTCTATGGCTTGCCGGGGGATCTGGTGCGCGCCGATCTGGGCCTGTTCAATCCCAAGCTGAAGGGCGAGCACATCTCCGGCAAGGTATCTGGGCATGCGCTGGTGCCTTATGCCGACCGCGCCCGGATCAATGAAAAGGGCGTGGATGCACCGGTGCTGTTCTACACCGATGACGCGGTGGCGTTCTTCTTCCTGCAAATTCAGGGCTCCGGACGCGTCGTGTTCGAGGATGGCGGCCCAGAAAATAGAACAATGACGCGCATCGCCTATGCCGGCGAGAACGGCCAGCCTTACACCGCGATAGGCCGCACGGTCATCGCCGATGGATCGCTGGCGCGCGAGACGGTGTCCTTGCAGACCATTCGCGCCTGGCTTTTGGCCAACCCAACCAAAGCCCGCGCCGTGATGGAAACCAACAAGAGCTATATTTTCTTTGAGCAAAAAGCCTTGGGCGATACGGCACTGGGCAGTACCGGATCGCAAGGCGTGAATATCACCCCGCTGGGCAGCATCGCGGTGGACCAGCGCATCCACCCTCTGGGCGCGCCTTTCTATGTCGCCGCCGATGGGCCCGACCCGGTGCGCGCGGTGATGGTGGCCCAGGATACCGGCGGCGCCATTCGGGGGCCCGTGCGGGCGGACATGTTCTTTGGTTTTGGCGATGAAGCGGAACGCCGCGCCGGCGCGATGAAGGCGCCGGGACGGCTGTATGTGCTGCTGCCCAATGCGCTGGCGGGGACCCTCGGCGACGGCCGCGATTATCCGTTATGAGCCGCCGCGTTCCGACAGAAGAAGAGCGCAAGCTGTTCGAACAGACGTTCCGGGAAGGCCGCCTGATCCGCCCCGCCCCGCCCAAAGGCCTCTCGAAAAAGAGAACCGTCACGGGCGCCAGCGGCGTCAATGGCGCCACCCAGGAGCGGATGCGGCGCGGCTTGCTGGAACCGGATGCGCGCATCGACCTGCATGGCATGACGCAAGGTGCGGCGCATCGCACGCTCTTCACCTGGCTGGCCGCGGCGCACAGCCGGGGCTATCGCCTGGTGCTGGTGATCACCGGCAAGGGCAATCCCAAGAATGACGACAACGCGCCCTGGATGATGTCGCCGCATGGCGTGTTGAAACAGATGGTGCCGCGCTGGCTGAACGAACCGGAGCTGGCCGGGTTGATCGCCAAGGTCCAGCCGGCGCATGCCAAACATGGCGGCGGCGGTGCGCTGTATGTCTATTTGCGGAAACCGCGATGAAACAGGCGTTCCATACCATCATCGTGCCAACCCGCGGGGCCGGACTTTACGAATGCACCGATGCGGTGGCGGCGTTCGTGCGGGAGGCCAAAATCGTGGACGGCCTGCTCACCTGCTTCATCCGTCATACCTCCGCCTCGCTGGTGATCCAGGAAAATGCCGATCCGGATGTGCAAAAAGATTTGCAGGGCTTCTTCGCGTATCTGGCCACCAGCGGGCCGCGCTTTCGCCACACCGCCGAAGGCCCTGACGACATGCCTTCGCACATCCGTTCGGCGCTGACACAGACAAGCATTGGCATCCCGCTGCACAAAGGAAGGCTGGCGCTGGGCACCTGGCAGGGAATTTATGTGTTCGAGCATCGCGACGCGCCGCACCGGCGCGAAGTGGTGCTGCATGTGATTGGAGAGTAATCCTCACCCTCCGACAGGCTCAGGGTGAGGATTAAAGCTCACCCTCATGCTGAGCTTGTCGAAGCATGAGAGCGCAGGATTAGAGCAGCCCCGCTTTCGCGGCCAAATCCTTGAGCGATGTCTCCGGACGCGCGCCATAATGCGAAATCACTTCCGCCGCCGCCAGCGCGCCCAGACGGCCGCAATCGGCCAGCCCCGTGCCATGTGTCAGGCCATACAGGAACCCGGCGGCGAACTGGTCGCCCGCGCCGGTGGTGTCGACCACACGGCTGACCGGCGCGGCGGGAATCTCATGCACCATTCCTTCCTCGACAATGACGCAGCCCTTGGCCGAACGGGTGAGAGCGGCAATGCCGCCCCACTTCTTGGCGCCGGCGATCACACCGTCAAAATCTTCCGCTTCGAACAGCGCCTTGGCTTCGTCCTCATTGGCGAACAGGATGCCGACATCCTTGTCCAGCAGATGCAGAAACTCATCGCGGAAGCGGCCGACGCAGAAACTGTCGGACAGCGACAGGGCGATGCGCCCGCCCGCGCCCTTCACCGCCGCGATGGCCTTGCGCGAGGCCCGCTTGGCCTGTTCCTCGTCCCACAGATAGCCTTCGATATAGAGCACGCGGGCGGCCGCGACCTGCTCTTCATCCACGTCATCGGGTGTCAGCTCGCGGCAGGCGCCCAGATAGGTGCTCATGCTGCGCTGGCCGTCCGGGGTCACCGCAATCAGGCAGCTGGCGGTGGTGGAACCTTCGCGGGTGGCATGGGTGGTGAAGGTGATGCCCTGCGCCGACATGGACTTGGCGAATACTTCGCCCAGCCGGTCGTCGAAAACCTTGCCGACATAGACGCCGTTGCCGCCCAGCGAGGCCAGGCCCGCCAATGTGTTGGCGGCGCTGCCGCCCGCCACTTCATGCAGGCTGCTCATGGTCTGCTGGTTGTCGGCCAGCACCTTGAGCAATTCCTTGGCGCGGAATTCATCGATCAGGGTCATGCCGCCCTTGGCGATGCGATGGTTCAGCAGGAACCGGTCGTCCACCGAGGCGATAACGTCCACAATGGCATTGCCCAGGCCGGCGACATCATATTGCTGCGGCATACAAACCCCCGAAAATTGCTTGGCCCCGCTTACACGCCGGATGCGGGATCGTGCAAGGTCTCCCCCGTGGCGCGAAGCGCCAGACGGGGGAGGTGCCGGCCCATAGCGACAGCGTATGGGCGGGCCTGCCCTGCGAAGGCGGAGGGGGCAGGGAAAAGTCACTTGTCCGTGGGGCAGGGGTGGTGCAGAACGCAAGAGATGTTCCGCCGCCTCGCCCTACTTGCGACAGTCCTGGCCGTTGCCGGCTGCGCCGCCAAAGGCCCCGGGCCTGTGCCCCAGGCCAGCCGCATTCCCGCCGCGCCGCCGCGCGGCGAACCAGGCCAATACATGAATCTGGCGGCCACCGGCCTGACGGCGGCGCTGGGACGTCCCGCCTTTGTGCGCAAGGATGGCGCCACCGAGATGTGGCGCTATGACGGTGCGGCCTGCCGCGCCTTCTTCTTCCTGTATGGATCGCCCCTGGCGGTGCGCCATGTCGAGACCCTGCCGCATGGGGCGCAGAGCGCCGCCGACATGGCCTGCCTCACCGCGTTGCGGTCTTCGCCCGCGAAGACCTCGTAAGGGTCTTCGGCTTCTCGTCCGGCAATTCCTTCGTCTTGTCCTTGAAGCGGCACAGGTCGCGCACCACGCAGGTGGGACACAAAGGCTTGCGCGCCACGCAGGTGTACCGCCCGTGCAGGATCAGCCAGTGATGGGCGTGGCTTTTGTAATGGGCCGGCACGATCTTCTCGAGCGCCATCTCCACCGCCAGCACGTCCTTGCCCGGCGCCAGGCCCGTGCGGTTGGAGACGCGAAAGATGTGCGTGTCCACCGCAATGGTCGGTTCGCCGAACGCCACATTCAGCACCACATTGGCGGTCTTGCGGCCCACGCCGGGCAATTCTTCCAGCGCGTCGCGGTCCTTCGGCACCTGGCCGCCATGCTTTTCGACCAGGATTTTCGCCGCCGCGATCACATTCTTCGCTTTGCCGCGATACAGCCCGATGGTCTTGATGTGTTCGATCAGCCCGGCCTCGCCCAGCGCCAGCATCGCTTCGGGCGTTTTGACCTTTTGGAACAAGGCCTCCGTCGCCTTGTTCACGCCCTTGTCGGTGGCCTGCGCTGACAGCGCTACCGCCACGACCAGGGTGTAGGGATTGACGTAGTTGAGTTCGGTCTTGGGCTCGGGATCCAGCTTCTTTAGCCGCGCAAAGAACTCTTCAGCTTCCGCAGCGCTGAATTTCTTCACAGACCCAGAACATCCGTCATCGCGTACAGCCCGGGCTTCTTGCCATGGCCCCAGCGCGCCGCTGTCAGCGCGCCGTGCGCAAAGATGGAACGGTCTTCCGCCGAATGGGACAGGGTAATGCGCTCGCCGGTGCCGGCGAAGATCACCGAATGCTCGCCCACCACGGAGCCACCGCGCAAAGTGGCAAAGCCGATATCGCCATCCTTGCGTGCACCGGTATGGCCGTCGCGTGACTTGACCCAGTTCTTTTCCAGCGTGATGCCGCGGCCCTTGGCGGCGGCATTGCCCAGCAGCAGCGCGGTGCCGGACGGCGCATCCACCTTGTTGCGATGGTGCATTTCTAGCACCTCGATATCGTAGTCGCTCAGCGAACGGGCGGCACGTTCCACCAGCGCGGCCAGCAGATTCACACCCAGGCTCATATTGCCGGACTTCACGATCACGGCATGGCGGGCGGCGGCCTGGATGCGGGCTTCGGCCTTGGCGTCAAAACCGGTGGTGCCGATGACATGGACGATGCGCGCCTGGGCGGCGAGATCCGCCAGCATGGTCGAGACCATCGGGGTGGTGAAATCCACCACGGCTTGCGCATGCGCCAGCAGCGGCAGGGGATCGGCGGTCAGCTTGATGCCGTTGGGCTGCATGCCGGCTAAGGTGCCGCTATCCAGCCCCAGGTTGGGATGGCCTTCCATTTCCAGCGCGCCGCACAGGGTCATGCCGTTGCCCTGCGCGATTTCGCGAATGAGCGTGCGTCCCATGCGACCGGACGCGCCGGTCACGACGATCTTGAGTTCAGACATGACGTCCCCTCTTGGACCCCAATTCAGACTTGAGTATCGACGTTTCCGGTCTGGGCGGGCATTTCTTTTTTTGCAACCGTGACCATGGCAGGGCGCAGGAGCCGCTCGCCGATCATGAAGCCGGACTGCACCACATCCACGATGCTGCCGCCGGGCTTGCCGGCCGCCGGCACTTCGGCGATGGCCTGGTGCAGGTTGGGATCGAACTTGCCGTCGCTGGTATCGATCTGCTTGACGCCATATCGCTCCAGCGCCTGGATCAGCTGGCGGTCGGTGGCTTCCACGCCATCCAGCACCGCTTGCATCTGCGGGTCGGCGGCGCTGCGCACATCGGCGGGCACGGCCGCCAAGGCGCGGGCGAAGTTGTCGGCAATGGCCACCATGTCGCGCGCGAACTTGGTCACGGCATACTGGCTGGCGTCGGCCTTTTCCTTGTCGGCGCGGCGGCGGATATTCTCCACCTCGGCCAGGGCGCGCAGCCGCTGGTCCTTGAGGGAGTCCACCTCGGCCTTCAACGCCTCCAGCACCGCGAACTCGGCGGCATGGGGATTTTCGGAATCGGGCAGTTGCATGGATTCGGGTTCGTCGGTCATCACAGTCTTCCTTGAAGGCGCGTTCTTAAGACTTAAGCGAGCAGTCGTCCAATGACTTTGGCGGTATGGTCCACCATGGGGATGATGCGGCCGTAATTCAGCCTGGTCGGCCCCAAAACCCCGATAACGCCCACGATCTTGCCCTGGGCATTGGCGTAAGGGGCGGCCACGATCGAGGAACCGGACAGCGAGAACAGCCGGTTTTCCGAGCCGATGAAGATGCGTACCCCCGCGCCGTCCTTGGCCAGTTCCAGAAGCTGGATCAGGTCGGCCTTGCGCTCGATATCCTCGAACAGGGTGCGGATGCGCTCCAGGTCGGCCTGCCCCTCCAGTTTTTCGTCCAGCAGGTTCGCGGCGCCGCGCACGATCAGCACTTTTTCGGGACCGGCCAGGGTGGCCAGGCCCGCGGCCACCACCTTGGCGGTCAGCGTGTCCAGTTCCCGCTTTTCGCCGTCCAGCTCGGCCAGGATCTCGTCGCGGGCAAGATCGATGGTGCGGCCGCGCAGCCGCGCGCCCAGGTAATTGCTGGCTTCCTGCATGGCCGATGGCGGCAGGCCCGCGGGCGTGTCGATGACGCGGTTTTCCACCTGGCCGTCTTCGCTGACCATGATGACCATCGCCTTGCCCGGCGCGACGGCAACGAATTCCACATGCTTGAGAGGGCTGTCCTGCTTGGCGGTAATCATCAGCCCGGCGCAGCGCGACAGGCCCGCCAGCGACTGGGTGGCCTGGGTCAGCATGTCTTCGATGCGCTGGCCGCTGCCCGACATCCGCGCCTCAATGGCGATGCGCTCGTCCGGCGCCAGCTCGCCGATTTCCAGCAGCCCGTCCACGAACCGGCGCAGGCCTTTTTCGGTGGGCACCCGGCCGGCGCTGGTGTGCGGGGCGTAGAGCAGGCCCATGGATTCCAGGTCCGCCATCACATTGCGGATCGAGGCGGGGGACAGGGTCAGGGGCAGCCGCTGGGACAGGGTGCGCGAGCCCACCGGCTCGCCCGAAGCCAGAAAAGCCTCCACCAGATGGCGAAAGACCTCCCGGGGGCGCTCGGTAAAGCCTTGGGGTATCAGGAAGGGGGAGCGGGTTTCGAGGCTCAAGCTATTGAAAGTCCTGATAATTCTGTGATCGGTTGCGCAGCGGGGACGGCTGCCTGTAGGTAACGCCTCAACTTAGCAGACCCATATATGAGGCTCCATGCGCCCTTCCAACCGCGCCCACGACCAGATGCGCGCCGTTTCGCTTACCCCCGGCTTTTCCCGCCATGCCGAGGGCTCCTGCCTGGTCAAGTTCGGCGACACCCACGTGCTGGTCACCGCCAGCCTCGAGGAAAAGGCGCCGCCCTTCCTGAAGGGCTCGGGCAAGGGCTGGGTGACGGCAGAATACGGCATGCTGCCCCGCTCCACCCATGACCGCATGCGCCGCGAAGCGGCCGCCGGCAAGCAGTCGGGCCGCACCCAGGAAATCCAGCGCCTGGTCGGCCGGTCGCTCCGCGCCGTGTGCGACCTGTCGGCGCTGGGCGAACGCCAGATCACCCTGGACTGCGACGTGCTGCAGGCCGATGGCGGCACCCGCACCGCCGCCATCACCGGCGGCTTTGTTGCGCTCAGCCAGTGCGTCGCTTTCATGAAGAAGATCGGCATGGTCAGCACGCCGGTGATCAAGGATCACGTCGCGGCGATTTCCTGCGGCATCGTCAAGGGCGAAGCGGTTCTGGATCTTGATTACGACGAAGACTCCACCGCCGAGACCGACGCCAACTTCGTGCTGACCGGCGCGGGCGGTTTGGTGGAAATCCAGGGCACCGCCGAAGGCGCGCCTTTCACTGAAGAACAGCTGGTCGCGCTGCTGCAGCTGGCGCGCAAGGGCATTGGCGAACTGGTGCTGCTGCAGAAGGACGTTCTGGCATGAGGCTGCCGCGGGGCAGCCATCTGGTCGTCGCCTCGCACAACCAGGGCAAGGTGCGCGAGATCAAGGCGCTGCTGGGCCCGCACGGGATTGTTGCCGAAAGCGCCGCGGCGCTTGGTCTGCCGGAGCCGGAAGAGACCGGGCTGACCTTTGCGGCGAATGCGGAAATCAAGGCGCATGCTTCCGCCAAGGGCAGCGGCCATGCCGCGCTGGCCGATGATTCTGGGCTTTGTGTCGATGCGCTGGATGGTGCGCCGGGCATCTATTCGGCGCGCTGGGCCGGCCCCACGAAAGACTTCCGCATCGCCATGACCCGCATCCATGACGAGCTGCGCCACAAGGGGCTGACTCCCGAAGAGATGGCCACCAGCGCCGCCAGGTTCGTCTGCGCCTTGTGCGTGGCGCTACCGTCAGGCGAATCCATGACCTTTGAAGGTGAAGTGCATGGCCGCCTGACCTTCCCGCCGCGGGGCGATCACGGCTTCGGCTATGACCCCATCTTTATCGCCGACGGCATGGAAGACACGTTTGCGCAAATCGATCCGGCGAAGAAACACGCCATGAGCCACCGCGCCAAGGCATTCGAGAAGCTGCTGCACTCCGGCATCTTCACCGAGAGTCTCTGACTTGGCGTTCGGCGTTTACGTCCATTGGCCCTTCTGCGCCGCCAAGTGTCCCTATTGCGATTTCAATTCCCATGTCCGCACCGCCATCGACGAAGACGGCTGGGTGGACGGCATCCTGTCCGAACTGGACTGGGTGGCGCAGCATCAGTTTGAACGCCCGGTGGTCGAGACCATTTTCTTCGGCGGCGGCACGCCATCGCTGATGAGCGGGCAATCCGTCGGGCGGGTGCTGCAGAAAATCGCCGCGCTGTGGCCGATGGCCAATGATCCGGAAATCACATTAGAAGCAAACCCCGCCTCCGCCGACGCGGCGCGCTTTGCCGATTACCGCGCTGCCGGGGTCAACCGCGTGTCGCTGGGGGTACAGGCGCTGAACGATGCCGATCTGAAAAAGCTGGGCCGCCTGCATGACGTGGCCGAAGCCAAGGCGGCGCTGAAGCTGGCGATGGCCAATTTCAGCCGGGTTTCACTGGATTTGATCTATGCCCGCCCGGACCAGACCGATGCGGCTTGGCGCGAAGAATTGAAACAGGCGCTGTCCTTCGGCACCGATCATCTGTCGCTCTACCAGCTGACCATCGAACCGGAAACGCCTTACGCCCTGCTGCACAGGAACGGCAGCTTGCAGATTCCCGATGAGGACATCGCTGCCGGGCTTTACGAGACGACACAGGAGCTGACCGAAATGGCCGGCCTTCCGGCCTACGAAGTCTCCAACCATGCCTGCCCCGGCCAGGAAAGCCGCCACAACCTGATCTATTGGCGCTATGGCGATTATGCCGGCGTGGGACCGGGCGCGCATGGCCGCGTCAATCTGGGTGGCAAGCGCACCGCGACCGCCGCGATCAAGCTGCCGGAACGCTGGCGCGATATCGTGGCGAAAAACGGCCAGGGCTTTGCCGAGCAGGTCGCGATCTCCAACGAAGAAGCGGCGCGCGAACATCTGCTGATGAACCTGCGGCTGGCCGAAGGGCTGGATCTTGCCGCTTACGAACAGCGCTGGGGTACCCGCCCCGATGCGACGAAAATCGCGGCACTGACGCAACAAGGCTTCCTGACAGTGAACGGCGATGTGCTGACAGCAACGCCTGCCGGGCGCTTGCTGCTCAACCGCGTGATCGAAGAACTGCTTGTTTAACGGTCGCTCCCGCTCTCGCGGACGCTCCTAGCTATTCTTATGCTGGAAGGTCGTCGGCGCAGGGCTGACCACCACCGGGCCGCTCGGCGTCATTTCCAGTACCGCCAACCCACGTTCCGACGTGCCGTCATTGTTGAAGCGGAAGATGCCGTTGACCCCGGCAAAGCCGTTGGGGTCCGCTAGGGCCGCCGCCGTGAAGCGATGATAGGCCGGGCCTTGCGACAACAGCGCCACCAGCGATACCGCATCATAGGCCAGGCTGGCGATCTGCGCCGGGGCGGTGCCGAACGCGGCGCGATACTTGTCCACGAATGCGGCATCGGCATTGGGCGCGGGCGCGGCGTACCAGCTTCCCTGCAGGCTGGATTCGCGTGCGATGGCTTTGTCATCGTCCCACAGGCCGGTGCCCAGCAGCTTGACCTTGTCGCGCGTCGCCCCGTCCAGCGACAGGGTCGGCGCGATGGCGCGCAGGATCACGCCGCCCTGGGCGATCAGCACCGCATCGGCGCCGCTCTTGGCCACGGCGCTGGCGGGCCCGGCCACGGCGCTGGCATTGGGCGGGAAGCTTTCCACATCCACCACCGTGCCGCGCGACGCGGCGACCGAATCGTTAAAGGCTGCCTTGGTGACATCGCCGTAAGCGGTCTGCGGCACCAGTGCGGCGAACTGGCGATGGCCATTGGCGGCGGCGTAAGCGATCACCCGGCGCACTTCATTCTGCGGCAGGAAGCTCAGCAGGTAAGCGCCATTGCCCGCGACGCTCTTCTCGGTGGAGAAGGCCAGCACCGGCACGGCACGGTCGCGCGCGATGGGTGCAACCGCCGCAACCGACGGTCCGAACAGCGGGCCGACAATGACCTCTGCGCCCTGGCCCAAAAGCTGCTGCGCGGCATCGGCCGCCCGGGCGCCGCCATTGCCTTCATCGGCGGTCATCAGAAGGATATTGCGGTTGCCGGCGGCGAACATCGCCAGTTCCGCCGCCTTCAGCATCGATGCGGCCAGGTTACGGGTGCCCGCCGAGCTGCTGGTAAAGGGCAGGATGATCCCCACCCGCACGGGGGTGGCGCCATCGGCCAGGCCGGGCAGGCGCAGATAGTTCGGCTGGTCGCGGTCCAGCGGATTGGACGCAATGGGACCCTGGGGGACCGCGATCATGGGCGGGGCCGGGGGCGGGGCTTCGGGCCTGGGCGTACAGGCGGCTATCGCGACGCCTGCGGCAATGGCACAAAAGCGGGACATGAAACGCATCGGGCAATCCTTTGACGCGCGAATCTAAGCCTTCGGGTAAGCCGGGTAAATCGCCAGTTTCCATACCGCCCGAACGCGGCGGTTTGGCGGCAGGCCTCTATATTCTGGCGACCCCGATCGGCAACGCCCGCGACATCTCCCTGAGAGCGCTGGAAGTCCTGAAAGGTTGCGACGTCATCGCCGCCGAGGATACCCGCGTCACCGCCAAGTTGCTGGCCATTCATGGCATCTCCCGGCCGCTGATCCCCTATAACGACCATAATGGCCAGCAGATGCGGCCCCAGATCCTGTCCCAGCTGGAACGGGGCGGGGTGGTGGCGCTGGTGTCCGATGCCGGCACGCCCCTGGTATCCGACCCCGGCTACAAGCTGGTGCGCGAGGCGATTGCGGCGGGGGCCAATATCGTGGCGATCCCCGGACCCTCGGCTGTGTTGGCGGGACTGACCCTTAGCGGTTTGCCATCGGACCGCTTCCTGTTCGCTGGGTTCCTGCCCTCGCGATCAGGCGAGCGCAAAAGCGCGCTGGATGAATTGAAGGGCGTGCGCGCCACCCTGGTGTTTTTTGAATCGGCCCAGCGGTTGGCAGAATCGCTGGAGGCTATGGCCGATGTGCTGGGCGACCGTCCTGCGGCAATGACCCGCGAACTGACCAAGCTGCACGAGGAAGTGCGCCGCGGAACTTTGCGCGAACTGGCGGCGCATTACGCAAAGGCCGGTGCGCCCAGGGGCGAGGTCACCGTGCTGGTGGGTCCGCCGCTGGAAGCGGTGGCTGACGACGCCAAGGTGGATGCCGCGCTGAAGGCGGCGCTGGCCTTCATGCCGGTCAAGGCCGCCGCCGAGATGATCGCCGGGCTGACCGATGGCTCGCGCAAGGCGCTCTATGCGCGGGCGCTGGAATTGAAAGATGACAACTGACCGCCAGGCGGCGCATCAGCGCGGTCACACCAGCGAAACGCTGGCGGCCCTATGGCTGCGGCTGAAGGGTTACCGCATCCTGGCGCGGCGGCTGAAAACCCGGGCCGGCGAGATTGACATGGTGGCGGCAGCCCCGTTCGGCCCGGTCTGTTTTGTCGAGGTCAAGGCGCGAAATCTGGCCCGCACCGCGGCGGAATCGGTGGGGCCGGGGCAGCAGACTCGCATTGCCCGCGCCGCCTCCTTATATCTCGCCAGCCGTCCGGGCCTGGCCCGGCGCGGCGCCCGATTTGATATCATCGCCATCGCGCCCAGGTCTCTTCCCGTGCATCACCGGGATGTGTGGCGGCCGGAAGGTTTTTGAGAAGGTGTGACATGGCATTGACCGTCGCGATCCAGATGGACCCGATCGAGAAGATCGACATCAGCGGCAATTCCGATTTTGCCCTGGCGCTGGAAGCGCAAAATCGCGGCCATGCGCTGCTCTATTACGGGCCGCGCGACCTGAGCTTCCGCGACGGCAAGGTGACGGCGCATGTGCGCCCGCTGAACCTGCGCGCGGTGAAGGGCGATCATTTCGCGTTTGGCGATGCGTTCGTCTACGACCTGTCCGCGGCCGATGTGGTGCTGATGCGCCAGGACCCGCCTTTCGACATGGCCTATATCACCGCCACCCATATCCTGGAGCGGATTCATCCCAAGACCTTGGTGGTGAACAACCCCAAGGAAGTGCGCAATGCGCCGGAAAAACTCTTTGTCACCGAATTTTCCGAATTCATCCCGCCCACGCTGATCACATCGGACCTGCGCGAAATTCGCAGTTTCCGCGAAGACCACAAGGACATCATCATCAAGCCGCTCTACGGCAATGGCGGCGCGGGCGTTTTCCGGGTCAAGCCGGATGATGAGAATTTTGGCGCCATCATGGAGATGTTCACCCAGTTCTATCGCGAACCGGTGATCGTGCAGCGCTACCTTCCCGAAGTGCGCAAGGGCGACAAGCGAATCATCCTGGTGGATGGGGAGTTCGTGGGCGCCATCAACCGCGTGCCGGCGAGCGGGGAGGCGCGCTCCAACATGCATGTGGGCGGGCGCCCGGAAGCGACCGAACTGACCACCCGCGAAAAGGCGATATGCGCTGCGATCGGGCCTGCCCTGAAGAAACGGGGCCTCATCTTCACGGGTATCGACGTGATCGGTGACTATATGACCGAGATCAACGTTACCTCCCCGACCGGCATTCACGAGGTCCGGCGCTTTGGCGGCGCCGACATCGCGGGCCTGGTCTGGGACGCCATCGAAAGAATTCGCAAATGATCACCGTCCGTAAATCCGAAGACCGCGGCAAGGGCCATATCGACTGGCTGGATTCGCGTTTCAGCTTCTCCTTTGGCGACTATTACGACCCGGCGTTCGAAAACTTCGGGCCGCTGCGGGTCATCAACGAAGACTGGATCAAGGGCGGCGCCGGCTTTCCCCCGCACCCGCACCGCGACATGGAAATCGTCACCTACATCCTGGACGGCGCTATCGCCCACAAGGATTCCACCGGCGGCGGCGGCACCATCCGCCCCGGCGAGATCCAGCGCATGAGCGCCGGCTCCGGCATCGTCCATGCCGAATTCAACGCCAGCGCCACCGAGACCTGTCATCTGCTGCAGATCTGGATCATGCCGTCCAAGCACGGCATCCAGCCGGGCTATGAGCAGAAGACCATCGATGCCGAAGCAGTGCGCAACCATTTCGGCCGCATCGCCGCGCCCGAGCCGCGCGAGAATGAAGTGCGGCTGGTGCAGGATGCCGAAATCTGGGTGGCCAAGCTGGACGCCGATGTCGAGGCGATCCATCCCTTGTCGCAGGGCCGCAAGGCCTGGTTGCAGGTGGCCCGGGGCGAAGTCGCGCTGGATGGCCAGGTGCTGAAGGCCGGCGATGCCGCCGCCATCACCGACCAGGCCCAGATCGCGGTTCGGTCGAAAGAAGCCAGCGAAGTCCTGTTGTTCGATCTCGCCTAGTTGCCCCCTCCGGCTTCGCTGGCCCGAGGGCCGTTCATACGCTGCCGCTATGAACCGCCACCTCCCCTATGTAAGCGCGCTTACGCGCGCACGGGGGAGGGCTACCAGTTCAACTGCGCCATCATGGCGGCATAGAGGTTGATGCCGTCCCACAGGTTGCGCAGCCGCAGATTTTCGTTGGCGGCGTGCTGGTTGTTGTCGTGGTTGCCCATCGGCAGCCCGATGATCGGCACGTGGAACAGCTCGTCGAACAGGTTGATCGGCACGCTGCCGCCCATCATGGGCAGGATCGCGATGGGCCCGCCGGCGGCTTTTTCCGCCGCCGCGATCACGCCCTTGGCGGCCGGACTGGTCATGTCGCTGCGCAGCGCCGGATAACCGCCGCCCCAGGTCAGCTTGATGATGCGCGGGTTGGCCAGCCGGGTCGCCATGTCGGGCGTCTGGCGCACCACGGTCCAGCCCTTGGCTATCAGAAAAGCTTCGACCTTTTCCTGCACGCGCTGGGTCGTCTGGCCGGGCACCAGACGGAAGTCCATCGACAGCACCGCATCGACCGGAATGGCGTTGTTGGCTTCCGTCCCAACCTGGCCGGAGCGGATGCCGCGAATGTTGATCGACGGTCGCATGGTGCTGGCGGTCAGGCCTTCGCCGCCTTCGGTGCGGGCGATGCCGAACTCCTTTTTCAGCCCGCCTTCCACATTCGGCAATCGCGCGATGGCGGCCTGTTCGGCAGCACTGAGTGGCCGCACGTCATCGGCGAAATTGGGAATGATGATGCGGCCTTCGCCATCGCGCATTTGCGAAATCAGTTCGGCGGCCATCGCCGCCGGGTTGGGCACCCAGTTGCCATAGTGCCCATCATGCAGGGCGCGCAGCGGGCCATAGATGGTGGCGTCCAGGCCCATGCTGCCGCGGGCGCCGAAATAGATCGTTTGTGTGCGCGACTGGTGCACCGGCCCGTCACCGATCAGCCAGACATCGGCGCGCAACTCGGCCGCATGGTCCTTGAGGATGGCGTCCAGATGGGCGGAGCTGGCCTCTTCCTCGCCTTCCCACACCACCTTGATGTTGACCGACGGCTTGCGATGCAGCGCCTTCAAGGCATCGAAGGCGGTCAGAAAGGCGACAATCGCGCTCTTGTCGTCGGCCGTGGCGCGGCCGAACAGGCGCCATTCGGGATTGAAAGGCGGCGTTGCCGCTTTCCAGTCCAGGTCCTTGCCCGCAAGGCCATCGCGCATCACCGGCACGAACGGATCGGATGACCATTGCGTGCGTGTGACTGGCTGGCCGTCATAATGGGCGTAAAAAATCGCGGTGCGCCTGGCGCCGGGGCTTTTGAGCAGGCCATAGATGATCGGCGGCGATCCGCCGGCGGACCAGGACTGGGTCGCAAAGCCGCGCGCCTTGAGCTGGCTTTCCAGCGCGGCGCCCGTCACCGCCAGCCCCTGCGGATCGGCCGCCACGCTTTTCAGGCGCACCAGGTCATCAAGCTGACCGACAATGGCGGCTTCATGGGCGGCGCGATAATCGCTGACTTCGCTGCGCAGATCCGCGGCTGACGCGGGCCCCGCCAGCAGCAACGCCAACCCGGCTGCAATCAGGGCTTTCACTTCTTGGCCGCGATGACGGAAATTTCGATCCTGGCACCGCGCAGCAGCTTGGCGACCTGCACAAAGGCGCGCGCCGGATAGGGCGGGTGGAAATAGCTGGCATAGACGGCATTCACCGCCGGAAAGTCATCCACGTCGGTGACATAGACGGTGGCGGACACGACATCGTCCAAGGTCAGGTTCGCGGCCTTCAGTTCCAGGGCGATATTGTCGAGCACCCTTTTGGTCTGGGCGCTTACGTCCTGCTGGCTGTAATCGATCTTGCCGGCGGGGTCGAAGGGCAGCGAACCGGAGACAAACACCAGCTTGCCGCTCTGGATCGCCTGGGAATAAGGCCCGATGGCCTTGGGCGCATCCGGCGATTCAACCAATATTTTCTCGGCAAAAGCAGGCGTGGCGCAGACAAGCGTCAAGGCCAGCGCCAGTGTGAATTTGCGCATTGAGGTCCCCCAAAAAATTGAAAAGAGAATAACTACTTCGCTAAACCGAAGCGGCTCTTGTAACGGGCATCCATGTCCGAGAGCGGGAAATAGATGAAGACGTCGGTGGTGCCGAACTGGCGGTCCACCACGGCGCCATCGCCGATCATGCAGCCGGCGCGGACATAGCCCTTGAGCAGCGGCGGCAAGCTGCGCAGCGCCTCGCGCGGATCAACGGCCTCGCTGGGCAGACGGTTCATGTCCACGAACAGTTCAGGCCGCGCCTTGATGCGCACCTTTTCGGGCATGGGATGATGGTGATGCAGATAGGACAGCGGCAGCGCCATCTCGGTCACATCGGTGCCGGGCAGCGAGGCGCAGCCGAACATCACATCGATGTCAAAACGCGCCACATAGGCCATCAGGCCTTTCCACAAAAGCTGCATGGTGCCGGGGCGTGAGCGATAGCTTTTCAGTACGCAGGAGCGGCCCAGCTCCAGATATTTGGTGCCCGCCGGCAGGCCGTTCAGCATCCCCGACAGGTCATATTCGCTGGCGGTATAGAAGCCGCCGGCGCGCATGGCATCCTTCTCGCGCGTCAGCCGATAGGTGCCGACAACCAGCGGCTGGCCATCTTCGTCATGGGCGTCGCGGTCCACCACCAAAAGGTGGTCGCAGACATCGTCATACTTGTCGAAGTCGCGACGCTCTTCCCGCATGCGGGGCGAGGGGATGGCGCTCATCTCTTCGTAGAAAACCGAATAGCGCAGGCGCTGGGCCTGTTCGATCTCATGCTCGGTTTCGGCCAGACGCACTTCAAGCGCGCCGGAGATAGCCAGCACCGGCCATTGCTCCATGCGCCCCTCGAAAGGCCCGGCTTCGTAGATATTGACCACGGTCGTTCCTGTTCGGTGCGGCCAAGTCCCCCCGACTCACCACACCTTGGCTCCTGTCAGGGGCATAGACCCCAAATGCGACAGTTTGACATTTTACCCCATCCGCGGGGCGGCGGGCAATGGATTGTGACAGTCATTAAGCCGGGTTAATGGCGGCTTTTCTATGTTGCCGCTCCAGCAGGGCGAACATCACCACAGCGGGAACCCCCATGGCGCCACAACCGATGAAAAACAGGGCATAGGCGTTCATCAGGCCTATGTGGGCGGTCAGCCCCTCGATCACCGCACCGGAAAAGCCCTTGAGGAATTTCCCCGCCAGGGCATAGGTCGAGGACAACAGCGCGTATTGCGTCGCGGTATAGCCCAGGCTGGTCAGGCTGGACATGTAGGCGACCAGGGTCACGCCGGCCACGCTGATGGCGAAGTCGTCAAAGGCCATGACCGCGGAAAAGGCCACCACGTCCGATCCGGTCAGGGTCATCAGGGCGAAGGCGGCGATCCCAAGTCCCTGAAGCAGCCCGCCCAAGATCAGCGCGCGCATATAGCCCAGCCGCAGGGAGAGGAATCCGCCCGCCGCCACGCCGGCGAAGATGGAGGCGATGCCGACGGTGGCCCGCACCGCCCCGATCACGTCCTTGCTCAGGCCCACGTCATGGTAAAATGGGTTCAGCATCGGCCCGCGCATAAAGTCGGGCAGCCGGTACAGGCTGATGGCCAGCAGCATCAGCAAGGCCGCCGCGCCGTGGGTCTTGAAGAAGATGATGAAGGGACCGGCCACGGCATCGAAAAAGCCGCGCGGCGTCCAGAGCGGCTTTTCCTTTTCCTTCTGCGCCATCACCGCTTCTGCGCGTTCCGGTTCCCGCGCGATCAGGCTGGCGATCAGGCCAATGCCCATCGCCACGCCGCAGATGGTGTAGGACAAGGGCCAACCCAGATGCTGGGCCGACACCAGGATAAGGGAGTCGGTGCACAACAGGGCGATGCGATAGCCGATAGTGTTGGCGGAGGTCAGAAGCCCCAGTTCATCGGGGCTTTTGGCGATTTCGATCCGCCAGGCCGATATGGCGATGTCCTGGGTGGCCGATGCGAAGGCGACCAGCAAGGCGCAAGCCCCCAGCACCGTCAGGCCGTGGCTGGTCCCCACCATGGCCATGGCGATAAGACCGACCGCCGTGAGGATCTGGGACAGCACCATCCAGCCCCGGCGCTGGCCCAGGAATCTGAGCGTGGGCACGCGGTCCAGCAGCGGCGACCAGGCAAATTGCAGGGAGTAGGCGATACCCACCCAGGAAATGAATCCGATGGCCTTGAGGGTGGTGCCCTCGTCGCGCAGCCAGAAGCCGAAGGTATTGCCCACCAGAAGGAAGGGCAGGCCCGACGAAAAGCCCAGCGCCAGCATCACCAGCACACGCGGACTGAGATAATCCTTGAATGTATGGCGCTTGCGCGCCGACGCCCCCGAAGCGGTCATGCCGCGACGATATGCGAACGCTCCTCGCTAGGGAACAGCATCAGGAACATTTCCTCCAGCTCGGCGGGGTCCACCGGCTTGGTCAGGAAACCATCCATGCCCGCCTCCTGGCAGGTGCGCTTGCCGCCGTCCAGGGCATCGGCGGTCAGGGCCACGATGGGCGTGCGTGGCCGTCCGCTGCGCTGTTCGGCCGTGCGGATGGCGCGGGCGGCCTCGATGCCGTCCATGCCGGGCATATGAATGTCGGTCAGCAGAAGGTCGAATGTGCCATTCACCATCGCCTGCACCGCATCAATGCCGGTGGTGACTTCAGTGACGGTGTGGCCGCGGCGGCGCAGCAGCTCGCGGATCAACATCATGTTGATGGGATTGTCTTCGGCCAAAAGGATGCGCAAGCCCTCTTCGGCGGACGGGGTGTGCACGATGGCGGGTCCAACGCTGCGCGCCTCCGGCGGATGGTCTTCCATGAAAGGTGCAGGGATGGCGGGCGGTTCGAAATCCGGCGCTTCGATCACGTCCTGCGCCTGGTTCACCAGCGGCGGCAAGCCGTCGTCAATCTCAACGGGCACTTCGGCCACCGGTGCGATCTGGGCCGGCGCTTCATACGGCTGATAGGCGGCCGGCGCATTGTCGCGGCGGCTCAGGATCAGGCGCGTCACCAGCGAGGACTGGCGCACCGGCTTGACCAGGTAACCGGCAAAACCAAGGCCGCGCATTTCCTCCAGCGCGCCGCGCGCATTGGGTGTCAGCAGCACCAGCGCGGGGATCGCAGGATCGGGCTGCACCGTCAGGTCCGGCACATTGGCGGTGCCCGCATCGATCAGCACCGCATCGGTGGGCCCCGCCGGATCGGCGGGAATGCCGCCGGCCGCGGCGATCTGCAGATACATGCCTTCGCGCAGCGCCTTGTTGCGGCTCATCACCGCCACGCGCATGCCGGCCAGCGGCCTGCCGCCTTGCGCCGGGGTCACGACCTTGGCGGGCAGGGTGAACCAGAAGCAGGAGCCGCCCTCCGGGGCCGCGTCCACTGCGATCTCGCCGCCCATCGTGTCGACCAGCCGCTTGGAAATCGCCAGGCCCAGGCCGGTACCGCCGAACTTGCGCGCATGGCTGGAATCGGCCTGGACGAATTCCTCGAAAATCTCCTGGCGCTTGGCGGGCGGCACGCCCACGCCGGTGTCGCGCACATCAAAGCGCAACATCTCGCCCACCTGCTTGACCTCGACGCAGACGCCGCCGCGTTCGGTGAACTTCACGGCATTGCCCATCAGGTTGGTGATGACCTGACGCAAGCGTCCCTCATCAGCCAGGATGACTTGTGGCACGTCGGCGGCGACGATGACGGTGACTTCCACGCCCTTGGCATGGCCGCGCGGGCACAGGAGTTCAGTGATGTTGCACAGCATGGTGCGAAGATCGACTTCGTCCTCGTCCAGCTGCAGCATGCCCGCTTCGATTTTCGAAAAGTCCAGTATGTCGCCGATCAGGGTCAGCAGCGCTTCGCCCGACTGGGTGATGGCTTCGGCATAGGTGCGCTGTTCGGGGCGCAGCTCGGTTTCCAGCAGCAGGCGGCCCATGCCCAGCACGCCGTTCATGGGGGTGCGGATTTCGTGGCTCATGGTGGCCAGGAAGCCGGACTTGGCGCGGCTGGCCTCTTCGGCATTGTCGCGCGCTTCGGTCAGCGCATCTTCCAGGATCTTGCGGTCCGTGATGTCGCGGCCGACGCTTTGCACTTCCACCAGGCGGCCATGGGAATCGCGCACCGCGAAATCTTCCCAGGCGATCCAGCGATAGCCATTGGCGGTCTTCACATGCTGGTCATAGCGGGCGCGGTTGCGGCCCGACTCCAGAAAGCTGCCGAACAGAGGCGCGCGGCTTTCCGGGTGCGGCTCGGCCGCGAAGGGATAGCCGATGGCGCGCGCCGGATTGATCCCGAACAGCTTGAAGAAGGCATCGTTGCCATAAGTCAGGCGGCTGGCGCTGTCGCGGCGGAAGATGGCGTCGCCCTGCGCGTCCACCAGGCCCTTGTAGCGTGCCTCGCTCTGGTTCAGGCGCGCATTGATGGTGGCGGCATTCTTGAGCGAGGCTTCCAGGCGCCCGGCGATGGTTTTGAGCTGCGCCGCCTGGCGCGACAGGGTCTCGCCGCGCTCGCGCGCCGTCAAAAGCGTGTTGAGCACAAAGGCCAGCGCCACGGCCAGCAATGCGCCGAAACTGAAGGGCGAGATCAGGGTCAGCTGGCCCGTCAGCACGACATTGGCCAGCGCCGCCACCAGCATGACGCCGGCAACGCTGCCAAAAACGATGCGTATGATCCGCGCCAACACCTTCGGATACGGCCTTATTGCTGGGTTTCCTGGCCCCAGTTTGCCCTCCGGTACCTTCAGAAACGCTTAAAGTTCCGAGTGTTTTGTTAACCGGGCTGGGCGGCGGGCGTGAAGACTTGGAAATTCCAAAATACACGCCAAAACAATGACTTACAGTCGAGTTCCGGCACCGTCACAAAAGCTTTGCAAGACTGTGATGTTCGTGGCGTGGGCCGGGTGTGAATTGCGCCCGATTACGACTTCCCGGGGCCGCCTTTTGACAGATATGAGCTTGAGCGAACCGTCCGCCCTTACCGCCAGAGTCGAAACCGCGCGCAAGGCAGGTGCGGGGGACTTCCGCTTTCGCATGATCGCGCTGGCCGCGGCGCTGGCGGTACTGGCAATTTTCGCCGGCGTCATCATCTCGCTGGTCCTCGGCTCCGTGCCGGCCTTCAAGGAATTCGGCTTCGGCTTCATCACCACCGAAGCCTGGAGCCCGACCCGCGAACGCTTCGGCGCGCTGGCGCCCATCTATGGCACCCTGGTCACCAGCATCATCGCCATGGTCATCGCCGTGCCGGTGGGCATCGGCATCGCCATTTTCCTCACCGACCTTTGCCCGCGGATGCTGCGCCGTCCCATCGGCATTGCCGTGGAATTGTTGGCCGGCATTCCCTCCATCATCTACGGCATCTGGGGCTTCTTTGTCTTCGCGCCCTGGTTCCGGCTGCATGTGCAGGAACCGGTTGCCACCGCGGTCGCCGATGTCCCGGTGCTGGGCACGCTGTTCGGCGGCGTGACCTTCGGCATCGGCACCTTCACCGCCGGCCTGATCCTGTCGATCATGATCTTGCCCTTCATCTCGGCGGTGACGCGTGACGTGCTGGAAACCGTGCCCAGCGTCTTGAAAGAAGCGTCCTACGGCCTGGGCGCCACCAGCTGGGAAGTGATGTGGAAAGTCTGCCTGCCCTTCTGCCAGACCGGCGTGGTGGGCGGCGCCATGCTGGCGCTAGGTCGCGCGCTGGGCGAAACCATGGCCGTCACCTTTGTGATCGGCAACGCCCACAAGATTGCGCCCTCGCTGTTCGCACCGGGCACCTCCATCTCGGCGGCCATCGCCAACGAATTCACCGAAGCCACCAGCGAGCTCTATCGCTCCGCGTTGATCGAGCTGGGCCTGCTGCTCTTTGTCATCACCTTCATCGTCCTGGCCTGCGCCCAGCTGATGCTGCGCCGGATGGAAAAGAGCAAGGGGAAGTAAATGGGCATCGCCGGACCGCGTACTTCCCAAATGCTGTATTTCCGCCGCCGCCTGGCCAACGCGGTGTTCATCGTGCTGTCCACCTGCGCCGCCGTGTTCGGCCTTGTCTGGCTGACCTTCATCCTGGGCGGTCTTTTGATAGATGGCGTCTCGGCGCTCTCGCCGACCCTGTTCACCGAACTCACCCCGCCGCCGGGCAGCAAGGGCGGCCTGGCCAACGCCATCGGCGGCAGCATCCTGATGAGCGTGATCGCGGTTCTGGTCGGTACGCCGATCGGGCTTTTTGCGGGTACTTACCTGGCCGAATATGCCCGTCACGGCCGGCTCGCTTTTGTGGTGCGCTTCGTCAACGACATCCTGCTGTCGGCGCCGTCCATCGTCATCGGCCTGTTCGTCTATGAACTGGTGGTTGTTCGTATGGGCCACTTCTCCGGATGGGCTGGCGCTGCCGCCCTGGCCATAATCGTGATCCCGGTGGTGGTGCGCACCACCGAGAACATGCTGCTGCTGGTGCCCAACGGGCTGCGCGAAGCGGCCAGCGCGCTGGGCGCGCCGCAGAATTTCGTCATCAAGCTGGTGACCTGGAAAGCAGCCCGCGCCGGCATCATCACCGGCATCTTGCTGGCGGTAGCTCGCATATCCGGCGAAACCGCGCCGCTGCTGTTCACCGCGCTCGGCAACAGCGGCTGGAGCTGGGAGCCGGGCGCGATGAACCAGCCGATGGCAAGCCTGCCGGCCGTCATCTACACCTTCGCCACCGGGCCCTATGAAGACCAGCACGCCCTGGCCTGGGCCGGCGCGCTGCTGATCACCGCGACGGTGCTGGTGCTTTCCATCCTCGCCCGCATGCTCGAAAACAAGAAACGGACCTGATTCATGGACACCGCAGTTCATCTGATCCCTGAACCGACTGCCGCCACCAGCGGTGCGTTGGACAAGGCCAAGATCGATATCAAGGATCTGAGCTTCTTCTACGGCGCCACCAAGTCGCTGAAGAACATTTCCCTGCCCATCATGGAGCGCAAGGTCACCGCCTTCATCGGCCCGTCGGGCTGCGGCAAGTCCACCCTGCTGCGCGCCATCAACCGGATTTTCGAGCTATATCCGGGCCAGCGGGCGGAAGGCGAAATCCTGATGGACGGCGAGAACCTGCTCAAGACCAAGGATCTCAACCTGCTGCGCGCGCGCATCGGCATGGTGTTCCAGAAGCCGACGCCGTTTCCCATGTCGATCTATGACAACATCGCCTTCGGCATCAAATTGTATGAACGCATCCCGCGCTCGGAGATGGATGGCCGCGTTGAATCCGCCTTGACCCGCGCCGCCCTGTGGGGCGAGGTCAAGGACAAGCTGAACGCCTCGGGCCTGTCACTGTCCGGCGGCCAGCAGCAGCGCCTGTGCA